>PFKE01000120.1 GCA_002784145.1 Flavobacteriaceae bacterium CG_4_10_14_3_um_filter_33_47
TAAGAAGCCTTCTTTAAATATAACGCCGATGGAATCTAACCAACTAACTTTATGGGCTGCTTAAACATTATTCACGTTATATTAATAAAGGTAAGTGTTTAACCGAAAAGTTAGTGGTTTTTAAGCCGCTACTGCTCATACACTAGACTGATAAGCATAGCTCTAAATTACTCTACCCTTTCAATATGAGCTCCTATAGCACGCAAGCGTTCATCAATGCGCTCGTATCCTCTATCAATCTGCTCGATGTTCTGAATAGTAGATGTTCCTTTAGCAGAAAGTGCAGCAATTAATAATGATACACCTGCTCGAATATCAGGTGAGGTCATTACGGTGGCTTTTAAAGTAGACTTAAAATCATGACCAATAACGGTGGCTCTGTGTGGGTCGCATAAAATAATTTTAGCGCCCATATCTATCAATTTATCAACAAAGAATAATCGGCTTTCAAACATTTTTTGATGAATTAACACACTACCTCTGGCTTGTGTTGCTACCACAAGGATTATACTTAATAAATCGGGTGTAAAACCGGGCCAAGGTGCATCGGCAATAGTTAAAATAGAGCCATCAATAAAACTTTGTATTTCATAGCCATTGGTATGCGCCGGAATGTGAATATCATCACCACGTCTTTCAACAGTGATACCCAATTTTCTAAAGATAGTTGGGATAATTCCTAAATCATCCCAAGATACATTGGTAATGGTTAGCTCACTTTTTGTCATAGCGGCCAAACCAATCCAGCTACCAATTTCAATCATATCTGGTAGCATGGTATGATGGGTACCATTTAATTTTTCAACACCATCGATAATCAACATATTTGAACCAACACCACTAATTTGTGCGCCCATGCGGTTAAGCATTTTACATAATTGCTGTAAGTAAGGTTCGCAAGCGGCATTGTAAATGGTAGTTCTACCTTCAGCTAGCACAGCTGCCATAACAATATTGGCAGTACCGGTAACAGACGCTTCTTCTAGAAGCATGTAAGCGCCTTTTAATTTTTTGGCTTCTACACCATAAAACTGGTCTTCTTTATTGTATCTAAATTTTGCTCCTAAATTAATAAGCCCTTCAAAATGAGTATCTAAACGACGACGACCTATTTTATCGCCACCAGGTTTTGGAATATAACCTTTTCCAAAACGTGCTAATAATGGGCCAACAATCATGATGGAACCACGTAAACCTCGACCATCTATTTTAAACTCGTCAGATTCTAAATATTTTAAATTAACATCATCGGCTTGAAATGTATAAGAACCATGAGACAACATTTCAATTTTAACACCTAATTTTTTAAGTAAATTGATAAGTTTATTAACATCAACAATGTCTGGAATATTATTAATAGTAACAACTTCTGGAGTCAGCAACACGGCACATAAAATTTGCAACGCTTCGTTTTTGGCTCCTTGAGGTTGAATGCTTCCTTTTAATTGATGACCACCTTCAATTTTAAATGTTCCCATAATATACGATACGTTTAATAGCGCTTTCTTGGTCGGTTTAAGTTTTTCTTATGACCGCCTTTTTTTCCACCGGTATTGAATTTTGTTTTGCTACGCATCAGGCTGGAAGCATCAGATAAATCTTCTTCTGCGTTTTTTAGGTTTATTTTACCTTCAGATAACTCATATAAATGCTGAAAAATAACGTCATCTTCAACCGTGTCTTTATTCCAGTTTAAAAAGCATTTTTTCATATGGTTTGCAATGGTAAAAATAAGCGCTTCCTTAAGGTCTCCTTCTTCCCAAGTATTTGCAACATCAATCATGGTTTTAATATTGTTACCATAAAAACGATATTTTGGAAAGTTTTGCGGATATTTTAGAGGTTCTGGACGTAACTCTAAAAATTCTTTTGAAGGCATTGGGTAAGGTGAATCTGCGTCCAATTCAAAATCTGCCATGATAAAAAGCTGATCCCAAAGTTTATGCTGAAAATCGGGCACATCTCTTAAATGTGGCTGTAAATTTCCCATTACAGAAATTATAGCTTTAGCCGTTTTGTTGCGTTCTTCTTTTGTTTCCAATGATTTTGCGTAATTAATCATTTTTTGCATATGACGACCATACTCTGGAATGATTAAATGTTCACGCTCTGTGTTGTATTCTAAATTGTCTATAATCAAAATAAAGTGTGTAGAATTATAAGTTTTTGCATGTAGTTGTTATGCAGTTTTCAAAAGTACAAAAAAAAATTAAAGGCTAATAACACCTTCCACATTATTTATAACTTCTTTGTATTTATCTATAACATCATCGGGATTGCGCATGAGCACATTAATGGATATGCTGGTGTACTTGCCATTTTTAGATTCTGTCGTGTTAATAACAGCGCCCATATTATTAAAAAGTGCTTCTATTTTGGCAAGGTTTTCTAGGTCGGATTTTATGATAAACTTATATAAATATTCTGCAGGCCAACTGGATGTTTCGTGTAAACGCCCATTTAATTTTTCGTAAAATGCTTCTTGATTTTGTTCTGAACTCATAATAATTTAATAAGTTGCAAATATACAGTTTCTATGGTATTTTTTTTTAAACATTTAAATTCCGAATTTTACAGCAAAATTATGACATTGAACCGAAGAAAAATTGTTATCACGGGCGGACCAGGAACTGGCAAGACTTCTATTATAAATAAATTGAAACAGCAACATTATTATTGTTTTGATGAAATTATAAGAACTCTAACGCTAGAAGCCAAACAAGTCTATGACGCTTCTTCACATATTTCAAACCCCATTGCTTTTGTTAAAGACCCTTTAGATTTCAACACCAGACTTTTAAATGGCCGATTGGAACAATTTAAACAATCTATGGCTTTAAACAAGTCGCTTATTTTTTTTGATCGTGGCCTACCAGATGTGTTAGCCTATATGGATTTTTTTAATCAGGACTATTCGAATGAATTTTTAAGCGTCTGCCACAACCATAAATATCATCATGTTTTTTTATTGCCACCTTGGGAATCTATTTACATTTCTGATAATGAACGCCTTGAATCTTTTGATGAATCTGTTAAAATTCATGATTTATTAAAACAAGTTTATAAACAATTTAATTATTCCATTACCGAAGTTCCTTTTGGAACCATTGAAGAACGTACAACATTTATCATTAACAACCTTTAAACCATTTTTGCAACATCCTATAACCATATTAGAGCAATATTGGAACTTTACAGAGTTCAAACCACTTCAAGAAGACATTATAAATGCCGTTATTGAAGGTGAAGATACCTTTGTGCTTTTGCCAACTGGTGGCGGAAAATCGCTTTGTTTTCAAATTCCAGCTTTAGCAAAAGAAGGCCTTTGCATTGTTATTTCACCTTTAATTGCCCTTATGAAAGACCAAGTACAAAGACTTCAAGAACAAGGCATTAAAGCAATGGCACTAACCAGTGGTATAACTCTTGAACAACTAGATACCCTGTTGGACAATTGTATTTACGGCAATTACAAGTTTTTATATATGTCTCCAGAGCGTTTACAACAAGAACTTGTTCAAGAGCGTATCAAACAAATGAATGTTAATTTAATTGCTGTTGATGAGGCTCATTGTATTTCACAATGGGGCAATGATTTTAGACCAGCTTACAAACATATTAAATTGTTAAGACAGCTTCAGCCTGGCGTTAATGTAGTGGCCTTAACAGCTTCTGCAACACCAATTGTGGTTGAAGATATTATTAAGGAATTGGATTTTATTCAACCTAAAGTATTTAAGCAATCATTTGAAAGGCCTAATTTAGCTTATTTGGTTTTACAGGAAGATGATAAATATTATCGTATTGAAAGCATCTTGAAAAAATATACGGCATCATCCATCATTTATGTTAGAAACAGAAGATTAACCCTTGATATTAGTGCTTTTTTAGAAAAGAAAGGCATCACGTCTACCTATTACCATGGAGGCCTTTCTAATACTGAAAAGGATAAGCACATGCAGTTTTGGTTGAACAATCAAAAACAGGTTATGGTTGCCACCAATGCCTTTGGAATGGGCATTGATAAACCCGATGTAAAAACCATCATTCATTTTAATTTCCCCGAAAGTATCGAAAGCTATTTTCAAGAAGCAGGCCGCGCTGGCAGAAATGGCGATAAAGCCTTTGCAGTCATTCTTAAAAATAACAGTGATGAACTTTTGGTTAAAAACCAGTTTCTAGGCGTGTTGCCAACGGTTGATTTTATTAAGCAAGTCTACAGAAAACTTGGTAGTTATTTTCAAATTTCTTACGGCGAAGGTGAATTTACTACCCATGATTTTGATTTTAATAGTTTTTGCAAAACCTATCAATTTAATAGTGTTTTAAGTTATAATGCACTCCTTTTATTGGATAGAACCAGTGTTATAAGTTTGTCTAAACAATTTCATAATCAAATTTCCATTCAAGTCATTGCTTCCAATACCGTGGTTTTTCATTATTTAGAAACCCATAAAAATCTTGAGATTATTTTAAAATCCATTTTAAGAATGTATGGTGGTATTTTTGAGCACGATACAAAAATAAATACCCATAAAATTGCTGAAAAATCGTCTTCCACAGAAACACATATTATTGCGGTTTTGAAACAACTTGAAAGAGACCAAATCATCACTTTAAATTTAGCAAAAACAGATGCCCAAGTCACCTTTATTCAACCTAGGGAAGATGATAAAACCATCAACCGTATTGCCTCAATTATAGAACAACAAAACACCTTAAAACAGGAACAAGTTGCAGCCGTTTTAAATTATATTAAAAACGATACGGTTTGTAAAAGCATGCAACTACTCACCTATTTTGGCGAAAAACATGTAAAACCTTGTGGTATTTGTTCTGTATGTACCAAGTCCAATAAAAAGACAAATACACAAGATTTAAAAGCCTTAAGAAATGCCATTATTGAATTATTAGAAGCAGAGAATCTTTCATCCAGAGCTATCATTTCAAAATTGGATGATTCTGAAGATGCCATTAAAAAGGTTTTACAACTCCTCTTAGAGCATCAAATCATTTCAATTACAAAAACTAATACGTATAAACTATTTCATAAATGAGAGACTTAAGAATTATTTTTATGGGAACTCCAGATTTTGCAGTATCCACACTAAAAGCATTAGTAGAAAATAATTACCATATTGTAGGAGTTATTACAGCACCCGATAAACCTGCCGGACGAGGAAGAAAACTACATGAAAGTGCCGTAAAACAATATGCAACATCACAAAATCTCACTGTTTTTCAACCAACCAATTTAAAAGATGAGGTGTTTTTAAATGATTTATTATCTCTTAAGGCCAATCTTCAAATCGTCGTTGCGTTTAGAATGTTACCAAAGGTTGTTTGGCAAATGCCAGAGCATGGCACTTTTAACCTACACGCCTCTTTATTGCCTAACTATCGAGGTGCAGCACCCATAAATTGGGCTATCATAAATGGTGAAACAAAAACAGGGGTTTCTACATTTTTTATAGATGACAACATTGATACTGGCGAAATGATTCTTCAAGAAGCCATAGCAATTGATTCTGAAGAAAATGCTGGAAGTTTACACGATAAACTTATGCACCTTGGAAGTGAATTGGTCCTTAAAACAGTCGCATTAATTCAAAAGGGCCCTGTTAAAACAACGCCTCAAATAGCATCAAAAGATATAAAGACCGCTTATAAATTAAATAAAGATAATTGTAAAATTGACTGGGACGATTCATTAAATAATATTCATAATAAAATTAGAGGTTTAAGTCCTTATCCTGGTGCTTGGAGTTTTTTAATGAATAATAACAACACTGTAAATGTAAAAATACTGAAAAGTTGTAAAGAATTTTTTGAACATAACGCACCCATAGGTAGTATTATTTCAAATAAAGAAAATTTAAAAATTTCTGTTAAAAACGGCTATATCATTATTGAAGAATTGCAACTGCCTGGAAAGCGAAATATGGATGTTAAATCATTGATGAATGGATATACATTTGATGTGGATGCAAAAATGCTCTAAACCCCTAATTTTACTCGTATTTTCAAATTATCGATAAAATGTAGGGGCTTTATTAACAAATGCCATAAGTTATCAACATTAGCTTGCATTTCCCTTGCTATTACTTGCGTGATTGCATAATCCGTATAAATTTGTATAGGATTTAACAAAAACGTTTAACCAACAATTTATTAATAATTAAATTTTATATTATGAACAAAACAGATTTAATCGATGCAATGGCAGAACATGCTGGAATTACCAAAGCAGCTGCTAAAAAAGCTTTAGAATGTGCTTTAATCGAAATTGAAGGCGCTTTACAAAAAGGAAACAGAGTTTCTTTAGTTGGATTTGGTTCTTGGTCAGTTTCTAAAAGAGCTGCAAGAGAAGGTAGAAATCCTCAAACAGGTCAAACTATCAAAATTAAGGCTAAAAAAGTAGTTAAGTTTAAAGCTGGTGCAGATTTATCTAGAGCTGTAAACTAATATACTTCGAGTAATATTTACATGAGGCTGTCTGAAAAGTCAAGACAGCCTCTTTTTTATTTGGACAGGTATCGGAGAGATTTTTCAAATACGCAATTCTCAAGGACTTAAAAAAACTTTTTAGACAGCCTCTTTTATTTAAAAAAACCGTCAACTATTGCTTATTTAAGAAATAAATATTAGATTTAAAAAACTAATACTTTCTGCATGACAACAATAAAACCAGAAAAAGGTGACTTACTAATTGCTGAACCTGCAATAATTGGTGATATGTCATTCAATCGCTCCATAGTTTTATTAGCCGATCACAATGCTGAAGGCTCTATAGGTTTCATTCTTAATAAACCCCTTGATTTTACAATCAATGATTTAGTACCTGAAGTAGATGCTTCTTTTAAAGTTTATAATGGTGGTCCTGTAGAGCAGGATAATTTATATTTTATTCACAAAGTGCCACATTTAATACCCGATAGTATTGAAATTTCGCTTGGTATTTTTTGGGGCGGCGATTTTAATATTCTAGCTGAGCTTATTGCTAGTGGCAAAATTAATGAAAATGATATTCGTTTTTTTCTTGGGTATTCTGGCTGGAAATCCAATCAATTAGAACATGAGCTTAAATCAAACTCATGGGTAGTAACTAAAAATATCTACAAGAAAAACATCATGGAAAAAGATTATGAATCTTTTTGGAAAGAGAAAATGCTTGAGCTTGGTGGCGAATACAGTATTTGGTCCAATGCACCAGAAAATCCAAATTATAAC
>PFKE01000045.1 GCA_002784145.1 Flavobacteriaceae bacterium CG_4_10_14_3_um_filter_33_47
TGTTCAACCATTCAAATGGTTATGGCATTAGCGCCTCTTCATAAAAAATACAAGATGAAACGCGTGGTTGTTTCAACATACCAATCTGTTTCTGGTACTGGTGTAAAAGCCGTGAAACAATTAGAAAATGAAATTGCAGGCATAGAAGGAGATATGGCATATCCTTATCCAATCTCTAGAAATGCGTTGCCACATTGTGATGTTTTTGAAGAAAATGGCTATACCAAAGAAGAGATGAAATTAGCCAGAGAACCTCAAAAAATATTTAATGACAAATCGTTTTCTGTAACGGCAACTGCGGTAAGAATTCCAACTTCTGGAGGACATTCAGAATCTGTAAATGTTGAATTTGAGCATGATTTTGACTTAAACGAGGTGCGTCAATTGTTAAGTGAAACACCTGGCGTTGTTTTACAAGACAATACCGCAACCAATTTATACCCCATGCCAATCTTTGCGCATGATAAAGATGATGTTTTTGTCGGTCGTCTTAGAAGAGATGAAACGCAACCAAACACCTTGAATATGTGGATAGTTGCAGATAATTTAAGAAAAGGCGCCGCAACCAATGCCATTCAAATTGGAGAAGCTCTCATTGAAAGAGGCCTTTTATAAATTATTCCCCTTTTTATATACAACAAAGCTTTTACGTTTCTATGTAAAAGCTTTTTTATTGTTTATTTTTGATAAATATCTTTTATCATGAAAAAATCAATAGTATGCATTTTTTTGCTTGTTTTGTTATTAGTAACTAAAAACACCAATGCTCAAACTAAAATAATGGTTGTGAATTATCCTGAAACTAAAGCTGTTGATAGTATAGATACTTATTTTGGTGTTGAAGTAAAAGACCCTTATCGCTGGCTTGAAGATGATAGAAGCCCTGAGACTGAAGCTTGGGTAAAAAGCCAAAACCAAACCACTTTTGACTTTTTAAATAAGATTCCTTATAGAGAAGAACTAAAAGAACGTCTCACAAAACTTTGGAATTATGAAAAAATTGGCGCTCCTTTTATAGAAGGAGATTATACCTATTTCTCAAAAAATGATGGTTTACAAAATCAACATGTATATTACAAAAAAAAAGGAGACGGTGATGCCGAAGTTTTTTTAGACCCAAACACATTTTCAAAAGATGGTACTATTTCTCTTGGAGGCATGAGTTTTTCCAAAAATGGAAAAATACTTACCTATTCCATATCTGAGGGGGGCAGTGATTGGCGTAAAGTAATTATAATGGAGGTTGAAACCAAAAAAATTGTGGAAGACACTTTGGTTGATGTCAAGTTTAGCGGAATTTCTTGGTATAAAAACGAAGGCTTTTATTATTCTAGTTATGATAAGCCCAAAGGAAGTGAACTATCCGCAAAAACTGACCAACACAAAGTGTATTACCATAAACTAGGAACCTCTCAAAAAGATGACCTTTTAATTTACGGTGGCACGCCAGAAGAAAAACACCGCTACATTTATGGCACCGTAACAGAAGACGACCGATATCTGGTCATTACACCTCGCATATCAACCTCGGGCAATAAATTATATATTAAAGATTTATCGGTTGCAAATAGTAAATTCATAACCATCTTGGATCATGCAGAAAGTGATACCTCTATCATTGACAACCATGGTAGTACGTTATTTCTTGTAACCAACCTCAATGCTCCTAATAAACGCATTGTAAGCGTTGATGCATCCAATCCTATACCAGAGAATTGGACAGATGTGATTCCAGAAACAGAAAACGTTTTAAATATATCCAGAGGTAGTGGTTATTTGTTTGCAGAATATATGGTCGATGCCATTTCTAAAGTAAAACAATATGATTTAAATGGCACATTAATTAGAGACATTGAATTGCCTGGACTTGGTTCTGCCGGAGGTTTTTCTGGAAAAAAAGAGGCCGATGTTTTATACTATTCGTTTACCAATTACAACACACCTTCAAGCACGTATTCTTTAAATCCAAAAACTGGACAAATCAAATTATATTGGAAACCAGCCATAGATTTTAATAGTCAAGATTATGAAAGCCATCAGGTATTTTATACCTCTAAAGATGGTACCAAAATACCCATGATGATAACTCACAAAAAAGGAATTGAACTCCATGGTAAAAACCCAACCATTTTATACGGTTATGGCGGATTTAATATCAGTTTAACGCCTTCATTCAGTATTACGAATGCCGTTTGGATGGAACAAGGTGGTATTTTAGCGGTTCCTAATTTACGTGGTGGAGGCGAATATGGTCGTGCTTGGCACGATGCCGGAACTCAAATGAAAAAGCAAAATGTATTTGATGACTTTATTGCGGCTGGAGAATATTTAATAGCTAATCACTATACCTCTCATGATTTTTTAGCCATAAGAGGCGGTTCTAACGGAGGATTGCTTGTAGGAGCTGTTATGACCCAAAGACCAGATTTGGCAAAAGTAGCTTTGCCAGCTGTGGGCGTTTTAGACATGCTACGTTATCACACATTTACGGCTGGAGCTGGTTGGGCCTATGACTATGGTACCTCTGAACAAAGTAAAGACATGTTTGAATACCTTAAAGGCTATTCACCTGTTCATAATATAAAACATGGTGTTAATTACCCAGCAACATTAGTAACCACTGGTGACCACGACGATCGGGTAGTACCTGCACATAGTTTTAAATTTGCCGCAGAATTACAACGTAAACAATCTGGAACAAATCCAACGTTGATTAGAATAGAAACCAACGCAGGTCATGGTGCCGGAACTCCTGTTAGTAAAACCATTGAAGAATATGCTGATATTTTTGGTTTTACATGGTATAATATGGGTTATAAGGTATTGCCAAGTAAAACAAATGAGAAACTTAAAGGGTAATTATAAGATATAAAAATTAAAAATCGCTTGAATTTCAAGCGATTTTTTTTTGGTATTTTTGATACATGTTACAAGTAAAAAATATTTCATTTGGATATAAAAAAAATGTGGTTCTAAAAAACATCTCTTTTGATGTAAACCCTGGTGAACATTTTTCAATTATTGGCGAAAGTGGTTCAGGAAAAAGCACGCTTTTAAAATTACTTTATGGGACTTATGATTTATTGGAAGGAGCTATTTTTTGGAATGAAATCAAAATTTTAGGGCCTAAATACAATCTTATTACAGGGCCAACTTTTATAAAATACGTGTCTCAGGAATTTGATTTAATGCCCTTTACAACCGTATCAGAAAACGTTGGCGAATTTCTTTCTAATTTTTATCCTAAGGAAAAGCAAGAACGCATTTCAGAACTTTTAAAAGTTGTAGAGCTTGAATCTTTTGCTAGCATTAAAGTAAAAGAATTAAGTGGCGGACAAAAACAGCGTGTTGCTTTAGCCAGAGCCATTGCCAAACAACCTGAGGTGTTGCTATTAGATGAACCTTTTAGCCACATTGATAATTTTAAAAAACAGTCGCTTCGTAGAAGTCTTTTTAAATACCTAAAAGAAAAAAAAATAACCTGTATCGTGGCAACGCATGATAAAGATGATGTCTTACCATTTTCAGACAGAATGATTGTTTTACACCATGCCAATATTATTGCCTGTAATACCCCAAACCATTTATACAACTATCCTGAAAACAAATTAATTGCTTCGTTTTTTGAAGAATTTAGTGTCTTAGAACCTTACGGGATTTTATATGCATCACAAATAAATGTGGTAAAAAACGCCTCGTTAAAAGCCATTGTAAAACAAACCTATTATAGAGGGAATCATTATTTGATTGAGGCACAATTCAACGGAGAAACTATTTTTATTGAGCATGATAAAGCGCTAAATGACCACACTGAAATTTCCATTGCCATAAGCAAAGATTGATGTAATTATCATTTTAAAAAACCGCTTCAATTCTAATATTTTCATCTCTAAAAACAATCTGATCTCCAGCATGTTTTGTTGCCAACAGCTGACCAATAGGTGTATCTGTTGCTATGGCATAAAAATTTTGGTCTTCAAATAATAAGCTTCCAGCACTAATAGCTATAAAATAATTGAATTTAGAAGTATAAACAACACTTCCCAATCTAACCGTGTCTGAACGTTTGGTAATATCAACTTTTTTTAAAATGTCTTTAATTTTTAGAATTTCGTTGAGTTGATTTCCTGCCTTTTCCAAATCAATTTGCAACATAGCTCTCCCTGTTTCATGCTTGTCTCCAGAAGAGTTTTTAGTTTCAGAATTTAAAGCTTCCTGAATATCGTTTATACTGTTTTTAATGGTAATAAATCTGTTTTCTATAAAATCAAAACATTGATTATATAGCTGTTTTTTTAGGTCTAGGTTATTTGTCATGCTTTTGGTTATAGTCTAAAGGCCCGAAGAAATTCATCTGTCGAACAATCCAGTTTTTTCTTACTTGGATATAATTTATGGCTGGATTTGCTTTGTATTTTAAAGGATTAGGTAGAATGGCTGCAATGGCCGCTGCTTCGTTCCTATTCAGTTTTATAGCAGGTTTTTTAAACCAGTATTTTGATGCTTCTTCAACACCGTAAATACCATTTCCCATTTCAATACTATTTAAATAGACTTCCATGATGCGTTCTTTGGACCAAAATAATTCAATTAAAAACGTGAAATAAGCTTCAAGTCCTTTTCTAAACCAACTGCGTTGTGGCCATAAAAAAACGTTTTTTGCGGTTTGCTGACTTATCGTGCTAGCGCCTCTTAACCGCTTTCCTTTTTTATTATAATCAATAGCTTTTTCTATGGCTTTCATATCGAAACCGTTATGAACCAAAAAGTTTTGATCCTCACTACAAATAACGGCTAATTGTAAATTTTTAGAAATAGCTTCTATGGGTACCCAATCATGTTTTAAAACAACGGCTTTATCATTTTGAACTTGTTCTATGTTCCTAATAAGCATCAAAGGTGTTATGGGCACAGGAACCCATTTAAAAAGAAGCACTAAGACTATTGAAAAAATAAACAGCCACAGGAATGCTTTAAATCCCAATTTGAATAGTTTCTTAATCATTTCAGTCTACTAATTGCGCTAAATTATTTCCAATGGATGATCCAATTGCGATTCCCATACCACCAAGTCTAACGCCACAATATACATGATTGCTCAACTGTTTTACAATGGCTTTCTTTTGATTGCCAACACCCATAATACCGCTCCATCTATGCTCAATTTCAAAAGGGATATTGGGCAAAATGATGTCTCTTAATATGATTTCTAAGTTACTTTGAATTAAGACTGTTTGTGCTAGAGTTGTGGTTTCTTCTCCTTTAAAATCTAAATGCCTTCCACCTCCAAAAAGAATTCTATCGTCAATATTTCTAAAATAGAAATAACCTTTGTTTAAATGAAAAGTGCCTTTAATATGTAGGTCTTTAATAGGTTTAGTTATTAAAACTTGTGCTCTCGCTGGTTTTACAGGTTCGTTGATTAACTGTGATGCAAATCCATTGGTGGCTATGAGAAGTTTTGATGTTGAAAATTCAAAAATATTAGTCTTTACAGACACCGAACGGTTTAATTCTTCATAATCTTCAACAACGATATTGTTAAGAATTTTGATGTCGTTGGATTGCGCTTTTTGCAACAAGGTTTCCATCATTTTACCCGTATCAATTTGTCCTTCAAATTGATTAAAAATATAACCTTGTTTAATGTTTTTAAAATGAAACCCATTTTCTTTAAGGCTAAAAACATCCTCTTTAAAAACTGGTTTAAGAAAGGTATTGATGTGTTCTCTTTTAGACAAACAAATATCATAGAGTCCATCGTCTTTTTCAGGAAACAATTCATAACCACCATATTGCAGGTAGTTTATGTTGTTATCGCCTAAATTTCTTCTTAATAGCTGTAATCCATCTTTCCTTTTGGAAATAATGTCTAGAACTTCGTCTTCGGTATGTGTTGTTAAATCATCTAAGATTTCGCTTAAGCTGCCAAAACAGGCAAAACCGGCATTTTTTGTACTAGCGCCTTGTGGTAAGGTTCCTTTTTCGAGTATTAATATGTTGGCCTTGGGGAAGCGTTCCTTTAAACTTAAAGCACAGCTTAACCCTACAATACCGCTGCCTACAATTGTGTAATCTATATTAGTAAACCACGATTTTATTTCCCAGTATGATAAATTCACCTATCCAATTTTTAGAGCCGAAATGTACTAAATTTTTGTGTTAAGGATGGAAGCGGCATCCTTTTTGTTTTTCACAAAAAGATATAGCGTACAGCCTGACGTTTTCTTTTTTTATGAAAAGAAAACGAAACACCATAAAAAAACTCCGAAAATTTCGGAGCTTGGTTTTTTTTATTCTTCAATTTGCTTTTCTATTACAAAGTCTTCCATAAATTTTGTGGTATAATTACCTGCTAAATAATCTGGGTGCTCCATAAGTTGTCTATGAAAGGGAATGGTAGTTTTTACGCCTTCTATAACAAATTCTTCTAAGGCTCGTTTCATTTTATTGATAGCCTCTTCTCGTGTTTGAGCCGTTGTGATTAACTTCGCTATCATAGAATCGTAATTTGGCGGAATGGTATAGCCCGCATACACATGCGTGTCTAACCGAACACCATGACCTCCAGGAGCATGTAGCGTAGTGATTTTTCCTGGAGAAGGTCTAAACCCATTGTATGGGTCTTCGGCATTAATTCTACATTCAATAGCGTGTAGTTTTGGCGTGTAGTTTTTACCTGAAATTGGCACACCTGCAGCGACTAAAATTTGCTCACGTATTAAATCGAAATCAATCACTTGCTCTGTAATAGGATGCTCAACCTGAATACGGGTATTCATTTCCATGAAATAAAAATTTCGGTGTTTATCTACCAGAAATTCAATCGTTCCTGCGCCTTCATATTTAATATATTCTGCTGCTTTTACAGCTGCCTCGCCCATTTTAGTACGTAACTCTGTGGTCATAAAAGGAGAAGGAACTTCTTCGGTTAATTTTTGATGACGACGTTGAATGGAACAATCTCTTTCTGATAAATGACACGCCTTTCCTGTAGAATCACCTACCACTTGTATTTCAATGTGTCTTGGTTCTTCTATGAGTTTTTCCATATACATGCCATCATTACCAAAGGACGCTTTAGCTTCTTGACGCGCTGAATCCCAAGCTTCTCTTAACTTTTCAGGTTTCCAAACGGCACGCATCCCTTTTCCACCACCACCAGCTGTTGCTTTAAGCATGACTGGATATCCTACTTCTAAAGCAATCTTTTCGCAAGATTCAAAATTTTCTATAATACCATCACTTCCTGGAACACATGGAACTCCTGCCGCTTTCATGGTTGCTTTTGCAGAAGCTTTGTCTCCCATTCTATCAATCATTTCTGGAGATGCACCAATAAACTTGATACCATGTTCTCCACAAATTTTTGAGAATTTAGAGTTTTCTGATAAGAATCCATAACCGGGATGAATAGCATCTGCATTAGTAATTTCTGCAGCTGCTATAATATTTGACATTTTTAAATAGGAGTCTGTACTTGAGGGCGGTCCAATGCAAACAGCTTCATCAGCAAATTTAACATGTAAACTTTCAGCGTCTGCTGTAGAATAGACAGCAACCGTTTTGATGCCCATTTCTTTACAGGTTCTTATAACACGTAATGCTATTTCTCCTCTGTTGGCAATTAGTATTTTTTTAAACATAAATTCTTCAAATTTTCAATATTCAAAAAACAAATTCCAATTGGTTTTTGGGATTTGGTGATTGAAAATTGGGATTTATATTATGATGGATCAACTAAAAATAATGGTTGGTCAAACTCTACTGGAGAAGAGTCGTCCACTAAAATTTTAACAACTTTTCCTGAAACTTCAGATTCAATTTCGTTAAAAAGTTTCATGGCTTCAATAATACATAACACATCGCCTTCTGCAATAGTTTGTCCTACTTCAACAAATAAAGGTTTGTCTGGTGCGGGTTTTCTATAAAAAGTACCTATGATTGGCGATTTGATTGTTATGTATTTAGAATGATCATCTGCATTTGCTGTGGGTGTTGAAGATGTTGGAGATTCAGTTTGAGGCTTTTCTAGCATTTGAGTAACAGCCTGAGGGATTTGGGCTGCAACTGGTGCATATTGTATGGCTGTATTGTCTGGATCTGAACCAGTTTTGATGGTGATTTTAATATCCTCCATCTCAAGTTTAACCTCACTTGCTCCTGATTTGGCAACAAACTTGATTAAGTTTTGAATGTCTTTTAAATCCATAATTTTGGTTTTATGTTTGTTAGTTTTTTGAATTATATGCCCATTTCAAATAAATGGAGCCCCAATTAAAACCACCTCCAAAGGCGACAAAAATTAGAATATCTCCTTTTTTGAGTTGCGATTCGTAATCATGTAACAGCAATGGTAATGTTGCTGATGTGGTATTACCATATTTATGAATATTCATCATGACCTTTTCATCTTCCAGCTCAATACGTTTAGCGGTAGCATCAACAATGCGTTTATTGGCTTGATGAGCCACCAACCAGCTAACATCTTTTTTTGTTAGATTGTTTTTTTCTAAGATTTTTGCGGTAGCATCAGCCATGTTAAAAACGGCATTTTTAAATACAGTTTGCCCTTCTTGAAAAGCATATTGCTTATTGTTTTCTATAGCTTCTGTTGTAATAGGATATGATGAACCCCCAAAAGTAGCTTGTAAAAATTCTCTCCCTGAACCATCACTTCTTAAATATTCATCTTGAAGTCCTAGGTTTTCTGTATTTGGTTCAAATAATACAGCTCCTGCGCCGTCACCAAAAATAATACATGTGGTTCTGTCTTTATAGTTAACCATGGAAGACATTTTATCGGCTCCTATTAAAAGAACATTTTTATATCTGCCCGATTCAATATACTTAGCGGCAACAGACATTCCAAATAAAAAGCTTGAGCAAGCTGCATCTAAATCAAACGAAAAAGCGTTAACGGCTCCTATGTTTGAAGCAGTAAAAGCAGCTGTTGAAGCCGCTTTCATATCGGGTGTTGCCGTAGCTACTATAATAAGTTCAATATCTTTAGGGTCTATTCCTTTTTTATCAATAAGGTTTTGAGCAGCTTTAATAGCTAAATAAGAAGTTCCTTTTCCGACGTCTTTGAGAATTCTTCGTTCTTTTATTCCTGTTCGAGACGTAATCCATTCATCATTTGTATCAACCATGGTTTCAAGAATTTGATTGGTTAACACATATTCGGGCACATAAGCACCTACAGCGGTAATGGCTGCTGATATTTTACTCATAACTTTGTAGTTAATTTGACCAAAAAATCAATAAAATGACCAAAAATTTCAAAAATTTGTTCAAAATACTAAATTTTGATCTAAATATTGTGCAAATTAAGTTGTTTTTGGCTGATAGAAAAACTTATCATAAAAAAAACGCTCACAAAGGAGCGCTTGATTATTTAAGTTTCATGTTGTTAAGCAACGTTTTCAATGGCTTCGGTATTGTCAATTAAAACTTGACCTCTATAATATAATTTACCTTCATGCCAGTGAGCTCTATGGTATAAATGAGCTTCTCCTGTAGTAGGACAAGTTGCAATCTGTGGCGCAGTTGCTTTATAATGTGTTCTTCTTTTATCTCTTCTTGTTTTCGAGATCTTTCTCTTGGGATGTGCCATTTTTTATATTATTTATCCGTTAATAGTTTTTTTAATGTATTCCAACGAGGATCTATGTCCTTATCTTCTTTTATTTTATTGTCAAGTTTTGGGCTTAACTCTTTTAATTTCTCAAGTATTTCTGAACTCAAAGAGCCATCTTCTACGCCTGGGTGAACCCGTTTAATTGGAACTGCTAGTACAATTAATTCATAAATGTATTGCTGAATATTAATTTCATAAGCTCCATGTGGAAGGATTAAAATATCAATATTTTCATCATTATATTCATCTCCAAAATTAACCACTAAATCAAAATTATTTTCAATGGTTTGATTGAATGGTTCATTGGTCAAATCACAATTAATGTTTACTGACCCAGAAATTTTAAAATTTAACTCTAATAATGTTGTGTTTTTTAATAAGGTTACATCAACATTTACATGAGCATCATTAAAATCTTCATACTCAAAAAACTCAAAGAACGCTTTCTCAATGATATAGTTATAATGATGAGCTCCTAATTTTAATCCTATAAAAGGAATTGTAAACTCTTTTAATGGCTTCATCATCACTTCTAATTTGAGCCTGCAAATATATAAATTTTTAATTGATGCTACACACTTA
The DNA here is from genome assembly GCA_002784145.1 of Flavobacteriaceae bacterium CG_4_10_14_3_um_filter_33_47. Lineage (GTDB taxonomy): Bacteria > Bacteroidota > Bacteroidia > Flavobacteriales > Flavobacteriaceae > Yeosuana. The sequence goes on from PFKE01000045.1 coordinate 10,223, forward strand.
TAAACATTTTTTTGTTTATAATTTTTTTTCGGTATGTTTTAATGAGTTAGAGATAAGCTGTTCATAATCAAATCTGTTGTTGAAAATCTGTATAGCCGTAAAAACCGCTTCTTTAAAGGAGCCTTCATCGGCCAATCCTTTTCCTGCAATTTCATAGGCGGTTCCGTGGTCTGGTGAAGTTCTGATTTTGTTCAAACCTGCTGTAAAATTAACACCTTGTCCAAAAGATAATGTTTTAAAAGGAATCAATCCTTGGTCATGATATGAAGCTATAATGGCATCAAAATTTTTATAATTATTGGAGCCAAAAAAACTATCAGCTGCATATGGCCCATAAACTAATTTACCTTGTTCTTTAATTTTCTTTAAAGTTGGCCTCATTATTTCATCATCTTCATTTCCTATAACACCATGATCGCCGGTATGTGGATTGATACCTAAAACGGCTATTTTAGGTCTTATAATTTTAAAATCTTTAAGCAGCGTTTGGTAAATGGTATTAATTTTTTTCTCTATAAGATCTGCTGAAATTTTAACGGCTATGTCTTTTACCGGTACATGGTCTGTTAAAAGACCTACTCGCAATTTTTCGGCTACCATTAACATTAAACTGTCTCCATCGAGCTGTTGAGCCAGATAATCTGTGTGCCCTGGAAATTTAAAGTCTTTTGACTGAACATTATGTTTGTTTATTGGAGCTGTTACCAATACATTGATAGTGTTTTGTTTTAAAGCCTTGGTTGCTTCTTGAAGCGATTTGATAGCATATTCACCCATGTTGATGTCTTCCTTACCAAACTCAATCTGCACAGGTTCATTCCAACAGTTTAAAACATTAACTCTTCCAAAAACGATTTGATTGATATGATTAATATCGTTAAAGTTGATGGTAGATTTAAAATGATTCTTTAAAAATGCCATGACTTTTGATGAAGCAAAGATAACTGGTGTGCAAAACTCCAAAATTCTGGAATCTTCAAAGGTCTTTAAAATAACTTCTCCACCAATACCATTTAAATCTCCAATGGATATTCCAACGATTATATTTTCTGTTTTCTTCATTAAGAATGATAACTTTTGTTCGTAATTTTGTTAATGCAAATTTAACTAAATAAACACACAATAATATGTTTACCGGAATAATTGAAGATATGGGTATTGTAACCCAATTAACCAAGGAACTAAACAACTTACATATCTCAATAAAAAGCAATATTACTTCAGAATTAAAAGTAGATCAAAGTATTGCACATAATGGCGTTTGCTTAACGGTTGTTGCTATTGATAATGATATTTATACAGTTACAGCCATCAAAGAAACTTTAGATAAATCAAATTTAGGCGTTTTAAAAATTAATGATAAGGTCAATTTAGAGCGCGCCATGATGTTGGGAGACAGACTTGACGGACATATTGTACAGGGACACGTGGACCAAACCGCTATTTGCACTAAAGTTATAGAAACTGGTGGAAGCTGGATGTTTACGTTTCAATATGACTCTACATTACATAATATTACTATTGAAAAAGGATCTATTACCGTGAATGGGACAAGCCTAACTGTAGTGGATTCGAAGAAAGACTGTTTTAGTGTAGCTATTATTCCTTATACGTACACAAACACTAATTTTTCAACCTTTAAGGAAGGAACCCTGGTAAATTTAGAATTTGATGTTTTAGGAAAATATGTCGCTAAACTATTAGAATTAAAAAACTAATTATTTACTTTTTAATAGTTTTTTTGTTCCATAAAATAATGCAACAAAAAATCCTAAAAGAATTCCACCATCAATAGGTAAGCCCGGCGGCGGCGGCGGCGTTGGTGGTGGCGGTACTTTTTGGGCAACGCATACAAAACTTATTAATACAAATAAGATTGAGGCAAATATTCTTTTATTTTGTATATTCATTATGTCGCAAATGTATAAAAAAAAGCGAGTAAACAATAAATTTAAAAGGTTTTTCGTTCAAAAAACATCTATAAAAAGCATATTTTAACGATAAACTGCTCATGTGTTCATTAATTAATAGCACTTACTGTAACGTGTTTTTCCTTATAAAATTATGCTTTAACAATAAAATAACCTCTTAAATTTATCATTTCGAGGCAAATATAGATAAATATATATGATTGCCCGTTTTACCTTTTGGATGTTTTTCACAATTTTATAAACAAATGATGTCTTTTAATAAAACAACACCCAACCCTTTAAAGTCATTGCATGCTATTTTTATAATTTTTAAATATCCCGGTTTTAGGTTTTGAAGCATTTAATTATGCTTTTTTTGAATTAGATTTTAACAATAACACCTTTTTCCCTAAAAGTTTAAATACTTCAATAAATGCTAAAATAACTTATAAGATTTCAATAAACAAAAAGGAGCGGTTTGTTTATGGTTAAACAAACCACTCCTAATATTATATCCAGATTATTATATCTGATTTTTTTTATGATTTTATTGCTTTACTAATTTTAAACTAGACGAACCGTTATCAGTGCTAATTTTAGCAAAGTATAATCCTGATTTTAATTGAGAAGCATTAATAGTAGTTTCTGTGGTTTCAGGTTTTAAAGATAATACTTGTTTGCCTAAAATATCAAACACCTCAATAGAAGACATTTTGATGTTTTTAGTTTTAACTGTCCAGCTATCTTTTGTTGGGTTTGGGTAAACATTAAGACCTGCAATTTCTAAATCTTCTGTGCTTAATGTTATCGTGTTTTTGTGGAAATAGAAATTATCATACCATAAAACATTGTTTAGGTTACTTGTAACCCCTACTTGTCTGATACTTGAATGGGGGCCAGAAATAGTAATTGGCATATCGTAAGAATACCATGTTCCAGGAACAGGGGCAGGAGCTAGGGCGTTAATATCAATATTAAACTCTGAATCGGCACCAGCATCAGGAACTATTTTAACATTAAACACCTTTCCAACTAAATCTGTACCAGCTGCAATAAATAAATCAACGTGTAAATTAGTGATGCCAGTAAAATTTTGTCTATTTAAATCAAAATCAATGCCTTGACATGGTTGGTTATTATAAGCTAACACATCGTTACCACCAGCGGTAGTTGCTGTTATTGAATTTGCGCCACACCATCCCTGATCTAAAACAATTCCTGGGATAGCAGCGTATGAACCACTATAAATAGAGATTACATCAGCAGCAGGTCTTGCTGGAGGCGTTGGGGCGGCAGTGGTTGGTGCTGGATCAGCAACTGGTGCAGCTGCTATACCAAAGATATTATCTACATAAAAAGTTCTTGTGTCTTTTGTTACTTCTGTAAACATAGTTGCACCTGCAGCCCAATAGGCATGAATTACAAAAGCACTGTAAACACCATTAGCAGCAGCAGCTTTTCCGTCAAGAGAGGTATTGAAAGTAAAAGAAAGAGTTTGCCATGTGCTGTTTCCATTATGTGTAACTTCAGCAGCAGCCTCTGGAGCTCCAGCAATGCCGCCGTTAACTTTTACCAAAAAAGTAACTGGAGTTGCTGAAAACACATCAATTGACATGGTTTGTGTAGAGGTTAAATCTACATTTTTAGTAAGGAACAAGTTTATTCCTTGCCAAACTTCATTGGCAGGATTTGCAACTATTTCTAATACTTGTGTTCCATTAGTCCCAGCATCCGCAATAACACTTGGAGCCGCCATACCTCCAAAAGGCCCCCCATTAATAGCGCCTGCTGCCTCAAAGCTTTGAATAATTTCTTGTGAAAAGCCTATTGATGAGATTAGTAAGAAAATAAATAAAAGTGTAATTTTTTTCATAAGACATTGTTTTTTAATTAGTTTAAATTTCTGATTTACAATATAAACAATGTTGTGATATTTAAATTAATGCCTTATTAATAAAAAACCATACAAAAAACATACAAAGCAATAGACTTGATTATTTGTCGCGATATCTGCGTTTTATCGATACTTTGTGTTTTTTGTCGAAATTATAAAAGGATTTCGGGTTCTTTTAAAAGATTTAAGAACTTATTAGGACGATAATGTTGTGGTAATGTATAGGTGTTTTGCTTTTTGTTGCGGGATGAATCCACGTATTTTTTATGAAAATAATCCTAAAATAAGTACGTTAAGTAGTCTTAAAGGTTTTTTTAACATTTTTTTTGTTTTGATTTTTTATCATCAAAGTGAACACAAAAGCATAAGATATTTTAAAAGAGATTTAATGGGCTAAAATGTTAAATATGTTTTCCTTTATCCCATCTAATTTTTGCTAAGTATTGATTGCCACTTTCAACGGCATCATTTTCTAGAGATGTTCCCATAGAATCATTCCAACGGTTTAAATAACCAAAAAGCGAAATAACGCCAAGCATTTCAACAATCTCACCTTCATCCCAATGCTCATACAACCGTTTTTTAATGGTTTCATCAACCTGATTTGGTACTTGCGATGCCGCCAAACTAAAATCTAGTGCAGCTCGCTCGGCTTCATTAAAGGCAGGATGCGTTTTATACTCCCAAATGTTATCCAATTGCTCTTGTTCTGCACCATAACGTTCTGCGGCTCTTATAGCGTGGGCTTGACAATAGCGGCAACCGCTGGCATTACTGCTTACCCAAGCAATCATGCGTTTTAAGGCTGAAGTTACTCGACCGTCATTAGCCATAACGGCTTTGTTTAAATTTATAAACGCTTTGCTTATGGCTGGTCTGCGTTGCATGGTAAGTACAGAATTAGGGCAAAACCCTAAGGTTTCATTAAAAAATTCAGCAAGGTTTTTGGTTTCTAAATCGTAGTCAGCAGAAAGCGGTGAAACTAATGGCATAATTTTAGATTTATATGAATTTCAAAGATATTATTTTATTAACTTTCAAGATTATTTGATAAGTATTTTATGGAATTAATTATAAGAACCTTTAATTTAAAATTAAAACACACATTTTCAATCTCAAGAGAGTCCTATAATGAACAACCTACACTAATATTAGAATTAAAAGATGGACCTTATAGTGGTTATGGTGAAGCAACATCAAACCCATATTATCAAGTTACGGTTAAAAAAATGATAGAAGATATTTCTGCAATTAAACCATTTATTGAAACCATACAACCTGTTTCTCCAGAAGAATTTTGGCAAGCTATGTATCCTCACTTAAAACAAAACATGTTTGCTTTATGCGCTCTTGATTTGGCCTATAATGATTTATATGCTAGAAAAAAAAATCAAAAACTGCATGAATTATGGGGTTATGATATTTCACACAATCCTTTAACGAATTATACAATTGGTATTGATTCTATTGAAAAAATGGTGTCTAAAATGAATGAATTACCTTGGCCAATTTATAAAATAAAATTGGGAACAAACAAAGATATAAAAATAGTCAAAGAATTACGTAAACACACTAATGCTATTTTTAGAATTGATGCTAATTGTGGATGGACAGTCGATGAAACAATAAAAAATGCAAAAGAATTAAAAAAACTTGGTGTTGAGTTTCTAGAGCAGCCCTTAAAAGCAGAAGATTGGGACGGCCATAAAGAATTATTCCAAAAATCAGTTTTGCCAATTATAGCAGACGAAAGTTGTCAAATAGAAGCAGATGTTGATAAATGTTATAATCATTTTAATGGTATCAATGTTAAGTTGGTAAAGTGTGGGGGATTAACTCCTGCAAGACGCATGCTAAAGCAAGCTAAAACATTAAAAATGAAAACTATGGTAGGTTGTATGACAGAGTCTTCAGTTGGAATTTCTGCTATTGCTCACTTACTTCCTCTTTTAGATTATGTAGACATGGACGGAGCGTTGCTTTTAGAAAACGATATAGCAAAAGGTGTTACAATTAAAAAGGGTTTTACTCATTACAGTGGTTTAAACGGTTCAGGGGTTTCTTTAATTTAAATTTTTATGATTATTGATTGTTTTCCAGACAGAGTCATTACGGTAAATGGAAAGCCATTTTTATACTTTGGAGGCACTTCTTATTTAGCCTTAACAATAAACCAAGATTTTCAAAATAATCTTATTACAGGAATTAAAAACTGGGGAACTGCCTATGGAAGTTCAAGAAATTCTAATATAAAGTTAGCTATTTATAATCAAGCAGAAGAAAAATTTAGTGAATTAATAAATGCTGAAGCTACCAGTTTATGCTCCTCAGGGACTCTAGCGGGAAAAATAGTTATTGGATTTCTTTCTAAAGAAAATAGCACATTTTATCACCTACCTAAGACGCATCCAGCAATTTTACACAAAGACAGTTCACCTGTTTTCTTAAACAACACATTACACCCCAATTTACTAAATAACACCGTTGAACATGTTGTTATCAGTGCTGATGCTATCTTAGCATTAGAAGTTAAACCAACTTCGTTTGAGTTTTTAAATGAGATTTCCTCTAAAAAAAAAATCACATTAATTGTTGATGAATCTCATAGTCTTGGTATTATAGGTAAGCACCTTAATGGCGTTTTTAGTTCAATCTCTAATAAAAAGCTTTATCGAAAAGTTATGGTGTCTTCGTTAGGTAAAGCTTTGGGAATGCCAGGTGGCATTATTGCAGCAGATTCAGAATTCATTGATTTATTAAAGGATGAAACTGATTTTATTTCATCTTCAAGTATAAGTCCGGCCTATTTAGAAGCCTTTTTGTTATCTCAAGATATTATTAAAAAACAACGAAAAAAGCTTGATGAAAATTTGAGTTTTATATTTGATAACCTAACTTTAAATTCTTGTTTTAAATTCAATAAAAACTATCCTGTAATATATTGTGAAAATCAAAAAATCAATAAATATCTTAAAGAAAATGATATAATAGTAACAAATTTTAAATATCCAACATATAAAACTAAAATGAATCGAATTATTATCTCTTCTAACCATACAAAACATGATTTGAATAGATTAAAACAGGCCTTAATAACGTTTAATTAAACACATTATCCCCGAATTTTAAACCATTTATTAATAAGCACAAAAATTTTTACTGAAATGACGAATCATATTACAACAACTTGGTTAGGAAACATGAAATTTGAAAGCACAAATCCTTCAGGACATCAATTATTTATCGATGCCGGACCAGAAAACGATGGACATGGCGAAGGCTACAGACCCAAAGCCTTGATGCTCTCCGCTTTGGCCGGTTGTTCAGGCCTAGATGTCGCATCTATTATTAAAAAAATGAAGTTGAAAGTAGATGATTTTAAGATTGAAATAGATGCTAATCTTACAGAAGAGCATCCAAAAATTTATGATAAAGTTATCATGGAGTTTCATTTCTTCGGAAAAGAGTTGAATGAACAAAAACTTCAAAAAGCGGTTGATTTATCTGTGGAGAAATATTGTGGTGTGATGGAAATGTTTCGCCAATTTTCAGAATTAACAATACAAACCCATTTTCATAATAACCAAAGTTAATAACAGAAGTTTTAAACTTTTTAACCTTAAACTTTAAGCAGATTGATGCGTTGGATACTTAAACCTAAACCAGATTCATCTAAAATCGAAGCCTTACAAAAAGCGCTTCAAGTAGACCCTATTGTTGCAACTTTACTTATTGAAAGAGGTATTGAAACGTATGATGAGGCCAAAAAATTTTTTAGACCAAGTTTAAAAGATTTGCATGATCCGTTCTTGATGAAAGATATGGATAAAGCGGTAGCTCGCATAGAAAAAGCCATTGCCAAACAAGAAAATATTTTGGTTTATGGCGATTATGATGTGGATGGAACTACGGCCGTTGCATTAATGTCTTCGTATTTAAAATCAAAATACGACCTTGTTTTAACCTATATTCCAAACCGATATGATGAAGGTTATGGCATCTCATATAAAGGAATCAACTTTGCTTTAGAAAATGATTTCACTCTTATCATTGCTTTAGATTGCGGAATCAAATCTGTTGATAAAGTAGCCTATGCAAAAGAGCTTGGAATAGATTTTATAATTTGCGATCATCATAGACCAGGAAATAAAATGCCCAATGCCATAGCCGTTTTAGACCCAAAACAAGACGATTGTAACTATCCCTACAAAGAATTGTGTGGTTGTGGTGTTGGTTTTAAACTCATTCAGGCCTTAGCCTCAAAAGAAGGAAAAACTGTTGAAGATTTAGTTGAATATCTAGATTTAGTAGCAACAGCTATAGGCGCAGACATTGTTCCTATCGATGGTGAAAACCGCGTTTTAGCCTATTTTGGGTTGCAGGTTATTAATAGTTTTCCAAGACCCGGAATTAAAGCCATTCTTGAAAAAATAAACAAAACAGAATTAACCATTACCGACGTTGTTTTTGTCGTGGCTCCCAGAATTAATGCTGCCGGCAGAATGAAACATGGTAATTTTGCCGTAACCTTATTGGTTGATACTGATTATGAAAAAGCACTTCAACATGCCAGTGACATTGACCAATATAATTCAGACCGACGAGAAGAAGATAAACGCATCACCGAAGAAGCGCTTATTCAAATTGAACAAAATGGAGAGCAAAACCATTTAACAACAGTAGTTTATCAAGAAGATTGGCATAAAGGAGTTATCGGTATTGTGGCATCCAGACTTACAGAGACCTATTACAGACCAACCTTGGTATTTACTAAAAGTGGCGACAACGTGTTGGCCGCTTCGGCACGTTCTGTGAGAGATTTTGATATTTATAATGTGTTGGAGGCTTGCAGCGAACATATTGAGCAATTTGGAGGGCACAAATATGCCGCTGGATTGACCTTAAAAGAAGAAAATTACCAAGCTTTTAAACATGCCTTTGAAGACGAGGTTTCTAAAACCATAGATAGGTCTTTATTGATACCCGAAATTAAAATAGATGCTAAAATTGATTTAAAAGATATTACACCAAAGTTTTATAGAATCATTAAACAATTCGCTCCTTTTGGCCCAGAAAATATGACACCAGTTTTTATGACCGATAATCTGAAAGATACTGGTTATGGAAAATGTGTTGGTGAAGATAAAACACATTTAAGAATAACCGTTACGCAACCCAATTCAAACAGTCTAGTTTCTATAGGATTTGGCATGGGAGATAAAGTGAATTTAATTACCGAAAATAAAATCTTTAAAGCCGTTTATTCAGTTGATGAAAATGAATGGAACGGAAACGTAAGTTTACAGTTAAAACTAAGAGATATTAAAGCACAGGATTCAGAATAAATGGCATCAAATGATCCCTATGCAGCCCTAAGAATAAAAGAATTTAATGTTTTTTTATTACTTCGATTTGTATTGGTGTTTGGCTGGTCCATGCAGTTTATTGTTATAGAATGGGAAGTGTATTCATTAACTAAAGACCCATTATCATTAGGTATTATTGGTTTAATGGAAATTATTCCAGCCTTCACAATGGCCTTATTTGCTGGCCACATTGTTGATCAAAAAGAAAAGAGAAACTTATTAGCGACTATTATTGCGGCTTTTTCTTTAATCAGCCTAGGATTGTTTTTATTAACATGGCCAAAAATAGTTTCAGAATGGTCTACAAAAACCATTTTGTATGGTATTTATGCGTTAGTTTTTTTTGGTGGGTTTTTACGTTCTTTCTTTGGCCCAACCATTTTTTCATTAATAGCTCTTATTGTTCCTAAAAAAACCTATGCTAATGCGGCAACCTGGAGTAGCTCCACATGGCAAATGGCGTCGGTTTTAGGACCTGCTTTTGCTGGATTTTCTATAAGCTGGATTGGAGTGCATTGGTCACTTTGTATAATTTTCGGACTGGTAATGCTGTCATTGATTATTTTATTACAGATTAAGAAAAAACCCATCCTTAATCCTAAAATAGGAGAGCCTGTTATAAAAAGTTTAAAAGAAGGGGTTCAGTTTGTCTTTAAAACAAAAGCCATTTTAGGAGCTTTAACTTTAGATATGGTGGCTGTGCTGTTTGGTGGCGCTATCGCTTTATTACCAATATTTGCTCAAGATATTTTAAAAGTTGGCTCAGAAGGATTTGGCGTTTTAAGAGCAGCACCTGCAGTTGGAGCTTTTTTAACCATGTTAATTACGGCCTATCTTCCAATAAGTAAAAATGCGGGGATGAAACTTTTAGGTGCTATTTTTGGGTTTGGAATAAGCATTATCGTTTTTGGGCTATCGTCTATTTTTTGGATTTCAGTGATTGCCTTATTTTTTAGTGGCGTCACAGATGGCGTTTCCATGGTGATTAGACAAACCATTTTACAAATAAAAACGCCAGATCATATGCGAGGTAGAGTAGCGTCCGTAAATTCTATGTTTGTGGGTTCTTCAAATGAACTTGGTGCTTTTGAAAGTGGATTAACTGCAAAACTTATGGGAACCGTAACAGCCGTTGTTTTTGGTGGAACCATGACTTTAATAACGGTTATTACAACAGGAATTGTTTCTCATACGTTTAGAAAATTAGATCTTACAAAAGATATTGAAGACCACGAAAAGGGTACTTAAAATGTTTTCAATTCAAAATGTTCACCATCAAAAACGCCATAGGTGTAATAGGTAATCCAATCTCCTAAATTGATATATTTTGATTGGTTTGAAAGGCTTATTTCTAAAGGTAAATGCCGATGTCCAAACACAAAAAAATCTTGTTGTTTTTCTTCTAGTTTTTTCTTGCTGTATTGCACCAACCACTCGTTGTCCTCTCCAAGAAATGTAGCGTCTTCATCACCAGAAATCAATTTATTTTTTACAGATAAGTTTTGAGCAATTCGCATACCAATATCGGGATGAAGCCATCTAAACAGCCATTTAAAAAAGGGATTTGTAAACACTTTTTTCATGCGTTTATAGCCTTTATCTCCAGGACCTAAACCATCTCCATGACCAATTAAAAAGGTTTTATTTTGTATTATAAACTCTGTTGGTTTATGGTATACCGGAATATTTAGCTCAGTTTTAAAATAGGTTTCCATCCAGAGATCATGGTTGCCAACAAAGAAAAATATAGGTATTCCAGAATCGCTAATTTCTGCCAGCTTGCCTAAGGTTCTTGTAAATCCTTTTGGTACAACGGTTTTATATTCAAACCAAAAATCAAATAAATCACCTAAAAGAAAAATAGCCGCTGCGTCTTGCTTAACCTCATCTAACCATGCAACAAATTTTTTTTCTCTTGGTGCGGAAGCTTCTTTAGTTGGTGCACCAAGATGATTATCTGAAGAAAAATAAATTTTTTTCCCTTTAGGAATGGATATTGGGTTATTGCTATTCATTATCGCTTGCGTACCACTCTGCAAAAGAGGTATCTGTTTCTTGAAGTTTTAAAGAATGAAGTTTTATATGGTTTGGTAAACGGGTTTTAATTTTTTTTGAGAAATCAAGGACCATCATTTCACTAGTAGGCTGATAATCAACCAAAAGCACATTATGATCCCTTAATTCCAATTCTTTTGCTAGTTCAATATGTGGTGTGTTTTTGTTAAAAACAGTAGCATGGTCAAAAACATTCACAATTTCTTCTTTTACAATGTGCTTTAAATCTCCAAAATCTATCACCATTCCGTACTTTACATTAGTAGTATCTGAGATAGGTTTTCCTATAACCGTTACAGATAGTTTATAACTATGGCCATGTACATTTTTACATTTACCATCATAACCATATAGCGCGTGGCCTGTTTCAAAAGAAAATTGTTTTGTAATGCGAATGTTTCCCATGTATAATAAATTAAAGTACAAAGATATTCATTTTGTAAAAGCAATTGGTTTTTAGATTAGATTTGCTCACTTTTCTTAAAACTAATGAATAGTTTAAGATGTTTTTCTTAAATATGAACTATCTTTTTGAGGCTATTGATTTTGTTGAAAACCCACTCTATGAAAGGATTATATTTGATATTTCAACAAAACAATACAGTATTGTAGAAGATTTTTTTAACCAGGAAGACGTTGAAATGCTCAGGCATTCGTTATTAGAAAAATACGAGGAAGATGCTTTTAAAAAAGCAGCTATTGGAAATAGGGTCCATGAAACCATTGTTAAATCTATTAGAGGTGATGTTATTTTATGGATTGATGAACATAAAAATAATACCGCTGAAGCTTTATTTTTTAATAAGATCAACCATTTAATAGGCTATTTAAACAAAACGTGCTTTATGGGTATTTTGCATAAAGAGTTTCATTATGCCTTATACCCCAAAGGAACCTTTTATAAACGCCACATAGATACTTTTGAAAATGACGACAGAAGAAAACTATCCTTTGTTTGTTATTTAAATAATGAAGACTGGAAACCAGAAAACGGCGGCGAATTGGTTTTATATCTTGACTACAATGGAATTGAAACAGAAAAGGTTATTTATCCTTTTCCAGGCAAAGTTGTCATTTTTGAAAGCCAAATCATTGAGCACGAAGTTAAACCAGTAAATACCCAACGACTTAGTATTACAGGATGGTTAAAAACACGCTAATCAACGCTTTTTTTTACGGTTAATCATATAAATGATTATAAGTACTAATGCAAGGATTAAAAACAATCCGTTGCCACCTAAAAAGTTAAGAAAATCCATCAGTCTTAATTAATTCTTTTTTTATGGTGCCTAAATATCAAATAGGCAATCACTACCAATATTACAAAAGGAAGCATTGACCCAATAAAAACCCCTATTTCATAATTAGAATCTGGAGCATTTTTAATTTTGTCTTCAATATTAATATCTTGAATAAGAGTTGTTAAGAGCATTTAGGTGAAAAATTATTTTTCAAATTTAATTATTTTTAATGATAGTACGTTTATTTTAGTGCTGGTTTGATCTCTTTTAGAATCAATTAAATGATTACTTTTGTAATGCATTTTTATTGTAAATTTAATTTTTAAAATGTAACTCATGAAAAATATTTTAGTTCCTGTAGGAACATCAAAAAATACCTTGAGCCATCTACAACACGCGGTGGATTTTGCAGAGGCGTTTGGAGCTAAACTTTACGTTGTTCACATGTATAAAGTCTTTTCTAAAGCTGGAACGATGGTCAATTTAGATCAAATTTTAGAACGAGAAGGAAAAGAGTATTTAAATGAACTTATTTCTAAAATAGACACTAAAAATGTTGACATAGTTGCTAAAGCATTAAAAGGTAAAGTGGTTGATACTTTGGAAGTGGTCTGTAAAATGGCCAATATTGATTTAATTTTAATTCAGCCAAGAACCAATTCTGTAAATGATGAGGTTTTTTTAGGAGAAACCTCAGGTAAAATTATAAAACGCATGAATGGTCCGGCAACGTTAATAATTCCTGAAAACTATACCTTTAAACCCACAAAACACATATTAATGGCCATGAAATCGGCCATTATTAAAAAAGATAACGTTTTAGAACCCCTTAAATTTATAAAAGAAACGTTTCAATGTAAGATAGATTTGTTATTAGTAAAAACACCTTTTCATATTGCAGGCGATTTTGAGGTTAATGAAGAGTTATCTGCCTTGGTAGATTCGGTTACCACCACAGAAAACGCAACCACATTTCAAGGTGTTTTAAGGCATTACCAATCGCACAATCCAGATATGTTATGTGTTGTTAGGCGAAAACGCGGATTTTTTACCAAACTCTGGGAAAAAAATGTAATTTTGAAAAAAGATTTTTCAAGCGAAATTCCAGTCTTGGTTTTAAGCGGATTGAAATAACCATTGGGGATGTAGCTCAGTTGGCTAGAGCGCTTGGCTGGCAGCCAAGAGGTCGTGGGTTCGAGCCCCATCTTCTCCACTTTTAAAAAACCCTAATAATTGATTTTCAATTGATTAG
>PFKE01000083.1 GCA_002784145.1 Flavobacteriaceae bacterium CG_4_10_14_3_um_filter_33_47
ATAACTTTAATACTTAAAACGAAAAATTTAAAGAGTTGTATGATAGGATTCATCATTTTAAATCTTTGTATGGGCGATATTCTTCTCATGATATTATTTTTTAATTTTGAAATCAACTTTTAAAGATGAATTCCTACTCAGGAATCAACCACCAAAAAGGCTTCATTTTGGCTTTATAAATAAACGCATAGTGTAATGCTAGTTTTAACCAATGTCCTGCTAACCCAATAGAACCAAAGGTTTTTCCTAAATGCCTTCCTTGTGTTTCTGAATATTTTTTATAATCAGGAATTATAGGAAATGTTGTGATGCTAATACCACTTCCATCTAATAAACCATAACCGGCAGACGCAATACAAGCAGCTCCCATATTGCCCATAGAACCTTTGTGGTGTAAAGACTCTTTGCCACTTTTTATAGAATCGATAATATTATCAGCCACTAATTTGGCTGTAATGCCCGATGGCATTCCGGTTCTTGGTGGTGATGGAAATATCTCTGTGCCATTTTTACTCTTTCTTGGTTTAGAAATGGTATGTGGTGGCGCAAAGGCAATTCCTGGGGCAAAAATATTTTTGTAACTGGGGTTTTGATAGGTTTCTGGCCAATCTTGTACGGTCCACTCTTCATAAGGTTTTGGTGAATAATCAGCATCAACAATCATAAATCCTTTAAAAAGCTTATCGGTTATGTCTTGGTTGTTTTTGTCGAATGCTTTAAATCCGTGGCCAGAAAATGATGGGATTAACATGGCAAAATCAAAAGCTTCTATTTTAGTTTCACCATCTAAATTTTCGTAATAGGCAATACCTTCTTCTATTTTATTAACACCGGCACCAAGAATCCATTTTATATCTCTGTCCTCAAAAATCATTTCAACCATTTCACTGGATTTCATGGTTATAGAACCATAACTCATCAACATGCCATCCATGCCAAAGTCGCCTAATTTGTATTCGTTGGATATCCAGGTAATGTCTGCCATATCGCGTACTTTATGTCTGCGTAGTTCTTGTTCAACATTTAAAATGTACTCAAAAGCAGCACCTTGACAGGTTGCTTTTGCGTGCCCAGTTCCTATAAGTATTTTTACCTTTTTACCTTGTTTCATTAATTCAATCTGCTCATTAAGTCCATTCCAAGCATGTTCGGCATGGGTATAGGTACAAACAGAAAAGGTTCGATTATTATCTGGAACTAAACCTTCTGTAGCTTCAAAATTTAATTTTGGACCTGTGGCATTAATGAGATAATCATAGGTTACTTTTTCTTGTATTCCTTGTTTGTCTCCAGCAACATATTCGGCTAACACATAAGGTTTTTCTTCTTGTTGGTCGCCTTCTGGATGA
This sequence comes from Flavobacteriaceae bacterium CG_4_10_14_3_um_filter_33_47, assembly GCA_002784145.1. Taxonomy (GTDB): domain Bacteria; phylum Bacteroidota; class Bacteroidia; order Flavobacteriales; family Flavobacteriaceae; genus Yeosuana. Next base: position 1,350 of record PFKE01000083.1, read on the forward strand.
AAGCTTATGGCTTTGGCTTGTTTAAAGTCTATGCCTTTTTTTTTATATAATGGAGCAAGAGGAAATAATATTTTTTTGGATGGCATTCTGCCAATACCTACCCATATGTTTGAGGGAATCCATTGATAATTACTGTTAGGAGACACCACTACAACGTCATGTTCTTTTGATAGCTTTCTACGTAAATGAGAAGCTGCTACATGACCAGAAATACCAGCTCCTAAAACTAATACTTTAGACATACTTATTGGTTTAGTAATTTCAAAGGTACTCTGATAAAATAAGTTTACCTGTCACAATTGTTACATATAAAAAAGGGTCTAAAATGGTGCTTAGTTTAAGGTATATTAATAACTTGTGTCATCAAGTTTTACTTTTCCGTAGAATGTTTTATATAGAAAGATAAAATATCCCGCTAAAAGGGGCGTGCCTATAACCACTATAGTTAGCATAATGCCTAATGATTTTTGTGAAGATGCCGCATTATAAATGGTAACACTATATTTTGGGTCAATGGTTGAAGGTAATAAGGTAGGATATAATTGAAAGGCTACTAACATAAGTAAAAATGCCATAGTTAATGATGAAAAAATTAACGCATATGAGTACTTCTTCTTTGATACGAGTCTAGGAACATTAGCTACAGCTAAAAAGGCCAACACGGGTAAAATAAAAAACATAGGAGTTTCTTTAAAATTATCTGTAACACCAGGAATGAATATTAAAGTATATAGTGATGTTACAGAAAAACTTATAATAAAGAAAATCATTCCTTTTTTTAGTAAAAAGGTAAGTCTAGAATGCAATCGCCCTTCGGTTTTTAGCAATAAAAAAATAGCCCCTTGCGTCATAAAAATGGATAAGGTAGTAAACCCGACCATAATAGCATACGGACTTAAAAACGAAAAAAATATGCCACCTTTATAGCTAAAGTTTGAATCAATTTCAAAGCCTTGCAACACATTGCCTAGCACAACGCCTAATAAAAAAGCAATGGCAGTATTGGATACAAAATAAATGATATCCCATGTTTTTCGCCACCACGGCATTTCTTCGGCACTTCTAAACTTTATGGCAGATGAGCGTAATACCAACAACATTAAAAATAGCATGAACGGAATATACATAGCAGATAACATGGTAGCATACATTATAGGGAATCCTGCAAATAAAGCACCACCACCAATAATGAGCCATACTTGATTGGCATCCCAAATAGGACCAATAGCATTGATGGCAATGCGTCTGCTTAAGTCTTTTTTAAAGAATAAATGCCATGCACCTGCGCCATAATCAAAGCCTTCTAAAATGGCATAACCAGAAAATAATAGTCCAACCACTAAATACCAAAGTGTTGGATAATCTAACCCTAAAAATGTTTCCATGTTATTTTTTTAAATAATTTCTAATGCATTTTTAGCTTCGTCATATGGGCCATGCTTTATTTTTTTATTTAAAGAATATAAAAACAAAACCAATAGTAAGCTATAAACCACCATGAATAATACTAGTGAAAAAATGATTTGATTGGCCGAAACTTCCTGCGAAAAGCCTTCGCTGGTTCTTAAATGGCCATAAACAATCCAGGGTTGTCTTCCCATTTCGGCAGCAAACCAACCAGCCTGATTAGCAATTTGGGGTAAAATAACCGAAAATGAGAAAAGCCACATGAGCCATTTTTTATTAAATAATGTTCCGCGCCACCATAAAAAGCAAGCGTAAAATGTAAGCGCTATTAAAAACATACCAATAGAAATCATGATATGATAAAACTGAAATACCGCATTAACTTGTCCAGGTCTGTCTTCTTCAGGGAACGCATTTAAGCCTGTAATAGGTGCTTTGAAATCTTGATGTACTAAAAACGATAAACCACCAGGAATTCCCAATCCTGTTACTTTTTGATTTCCGTTATCGACCCATCCAAGAAGATATAAATCTGCTGGTGATGATTTTTCATAATGACCTTCCATAGCGGCTAATTTGGCTGGTTGATTTACAGCAACGCCATCGGCAGAACTATGTCCGGAAAGTAATTGAGTGAATGACACCATAGTGGCAACAACTAAAGCTATTTTAAAGGCTTTTTTAGAAATTTCAGTATATCTTCCTTTTCTAAGGTAATAGGCATGAACACTTAAAACCATAAAGGCTCCTGCTAAAAAGGCACCTTGCCAGGTATGAATAATTCTATCTACACTAGACGGATTTAAAACCATGGCCCAGAAATCTGTTACTTCTGCACGAGCACTTAAACCTTCACCAACAATATGATAACCAGCAGGCGTTTGTTGCCAACTATTCGCAACCACGATCCAAACCGCAGAAAACATGGAACCAAAAAATACGCCAATAGTAGAAATGAAATGGACTTTAGGCGATACTCTGTTCCATCCAAAAACTAAAATTCCAAGGAAGGTACTTTCTAATCCAAAGGCAAATAAACCTTCAGCAGCTAAAGCACTTCCAAAAATATCACCCACATATTTTGAATAAACTGCCCAATTGGTGCCAAATTCAAATTCCATAATAATGCCTGTAGCAACACCTATTCCGAAGGTTATGGCAAATATTTTTAACCAAAAACGAGTTAAAATTTCATAGTCTTTGTTGCCGGTTTTTAAGTACAAGCCTTCCATAATGACCATGATTAATCCAATGCCAATACTGAGTGGTGGATAGATGTAATGAAATGCAATGGTAAATGCAAACTGTATTCTAGCTAATATTTCAACATCCATAATTTGTATTTATTAAAATTATTTAAAGGGTTTTTAAAGTTTATTTGCTTTTTGTTTTACAAAAATATACTATCGTCCTTAAAATGGCTTTACTTTTTAAAATTTGATTTAAGTAATTCAATTAAATCTTGAGAGATTTCTATTGAAAGCTCGTAAATGATTGTTTGATGCAAATATTAGGGTTGAATATACCTGACTTATATCAGAATTCGTTGTTTTTTTTAGAGCCTTTTCTAAATCTTCTATATCGACAACTTCAATCATTTTGCCTACTTCTAAAGCATCAAATTCAGATTTTGAACCTTTCTCTATTAAGTCATTGTACATGTTTTGTAAATGTTCATTGTAAAACATACCTTGCTCATCGCTAAATTGGTAACTTACTTTATAAGAGTTGAGTAAATATTCAACCATTTCCATATGGCGTTGTTCACTTTGTTTGATATTGCCAAAAATTTTTAAATGCCACTTTTTATCCAAATAGTCGTAAACATCATGGGCGACTTTTTCTTCTTCAAGCATATATTTCAAATCTATAATTTCTTGATTTGAAAGATTTGCGCTCTGACCATAAAAGTTAAAGGGTATTGTTGAAATAAGAATGATTACTAATTTATTGATTACAGGTTTCATGGTTTCCAGATATGATTTGATTATAAAATTCTTCAGTTAAAAACTGTGGGTTATACGTGTCGCCGATAGTTTCAATTACAGTCACAAAACTTCGCAAATGATTTTTTGATCCACATTTTAAACTTTCAAAAACAGAGACCAAAGAGGCGTTTGATGTATGATCTATATACTCTTGTAGGTCTACAATATCTAAATCTTCAATGGTAGCTCCAATTTGTAAAGCATTAGACTGACTTATTTGACCATTTTCAACAAACAAATTGTAGTAATCTTGTAATGTTTTGTCTTTAAATTCTCCGTAAGGTAGTATGGTGTATGCAATATTGTTAAATTCAAGTAAATTAATAACAGCATTCATATGAGATTGTTCACTTTTTTTAATGTTAGAAAATTGATTTAAACTCCATTGATTATCTAAAAACTCATAAGTATCTCTTGCTAGTTTTTCTTCTTCAAGCATAAATAAAAGAGCGTCTGTATCTGACTGTAAAAGTATGGCGTTACTTTCTAAAGCATTCAATGTTTCATTAGTTTCATTTTCATGGTCACTGCATGAGGTTAAAAATGTGCTAAATAGTATTACTAATAATACCGTAGCTGTTTGTAGGGGCTTTAAATTTTTCATAATTCATAGTTTTTTAATGGGTTTTTATAATGCTATATCAATACATTATATTTCAAAGGTAGCTTAGTTAAAAAAGAAGGTTAGTAACCTATGTTACTCAAATGATTGATTATTAATATTTTATAATTTATTTAACATTTCAATAATTTTAATTTAAATAGATGTAATAAAAGTGACATTATAATGCTGTAAAAGTTTTAATTTTGTGATCTTGAAAACAGCAACGTCCATAGTATCGTTACTTTTAGCTACTATTATTATATTTAATAGTTTGCGAATATCTTTTACCTATGCATATTATTATCTGGATACTTCAGGGTTTATTGAAAAGCTGTGCGAAAATAAAGACCGACCCGAATTGCAGTGTAATGGCAAATGCCAATTAATGAAAGTGGCACAGAATAACCAAGCAGCCGATGATAAAGTGCCTTTTAAATATATTGATTTTAGAGAAATCACGCTGTTTGTTGTTGAGCAGAATTCTTACGATTTCTTGAGCCATTTGTCAAGAAAAACCCATTTGAAAAATTATAATAATTTATATCATTATTCCTTAACCTACTCCTTAGATCATCCTCCACAAGTTTAGTTCTCCTATTTTAAATTTATAATATACAGAAGGCTATTTATTCTTCTGAAAATCCATTTATTTCAATTTTAAACAATAAAAAATGAGAACATTTTATAGTGCGCTTTGTTGTGCGCTTATTTATACCTTGTCTTTTTCTCAGGAAAAAATAGACAAAGTTAAAGATACCATCACACAAAAAACAGTTCAGCTTGATGAGGTTTTAGTTACAGGAAATGCAACCACAGATCCTGTTTTAACCCAAGTATCAAACGATTATCAAAAAAATATAGTACAGCCTAAAAATGTAGCAGATTTATTTGATAATATTAACGGATTTTCTATAATTAAACGAGGTAGTTATGCTACAGATCCATCATTTAGAGCGTCTCAGTATGAGCAGTTAAATATTCAATATGATGGTGGCACAAAAGCCATGAATGCTTGTCCAAACAGAATGGATCCTATTACAACTCACATTATTCCAGAAGAAGTTTCAAAAATAGAAATTATAAAAGGGCCTTATACGGTACGTTACGGAGCTACTTTTGGAGGTGTTATCAATATTGTAACGGGTAAGCCCAATTTACTGGATACTGGTTTGCATGGAACAGTATCTGGAGGTTATGAGTCTAACGGAAATTCGTTTGTAACCATGTTGCAACTTCAGCAGATAACCAAAACTTATGATCTAGTAGGTAATGTTGGTTATAGAGATTTTGGGAATTATGAAGATGGTAATCAAATTGAGATTCCTTCTTCTTTTAGAAGTACAGATTATGGATTAAAATTTGGCTATAATTTTACTGAAAATCAACGTTTGCAAGCACATTGGAGACAGTCTTTTGGAAGAGATGTTTTGCATGCCGGTTTGCCTATGGATACCGATTTTGATAATAGCACTATTGTATCTTTGGATTATAAATGGTCCAATATTGGGGATGTTTTAAAATCTATCACCGCTAAGGCTTATTATAGTTATGTAGACCATTTAATGTCCAATAATTCGAGACCATCATTCATGATGACAGCCGCATCTTCTGCTGTTGAAGCGACCACTACAGGAGGAAAACTTGAATTAAATTGGAAGCCAATAAGTAAGCTTAATATTTTTTCAGGAATAGATGTTATGTATATAGCAAGAGATGGTGGTCGAGACAGAACCGTTAAAATAATGAATGGAATGACCTTGCCAACACCAAGATTATTTGTTGACAAAGTTTGGCAAAATTCGTACATCAATGATATTGGCTTATTTACAGAAGCAAAATGGTCTATAAACAATTCTACCATTTTAACTGCGGGATTACGTAATGATATTGTAATCTCAAACATTAAAGATCCTGAGGCAGATTTTGAGGCTTTGTATGCTTTAAGAAAACGTACAGAACAAAATGTAAGCGGAACCATTTCTGTAAAGAAAATAGTATCTGATAAATTTATAGTAGAAGCTGCTTTTGGAAGAGGCGTACGTTCGGCAAATATGATAGAGCGTTTTATTAATCATTTTACCGTTGGACAAGATGCTTATGAATATATAGGAAATCCTGATTTAAAAGCTGAAGTAAACAATCAATTTGAAATCGGTTTTAAAGGTCATCAAAATTTAAGTAATGGGTTGAATAAATTTAGTTATGAAACCTCGTTTTACTATTCGTTTTTTGACCATTATATTGTGGCTATTGAAGATGTTAGTTTAACAAGAAAATTCATGCCTGCATTACAACCGGTTCATCCTAAAGTTTTTAGAAATTTGGATAATGCCTATAAAACAGGTTTTGAGCTTATGGGGAAATTGGATTTTTTAAATGATTATTATTTTAAAACGGAAGCGGCCTATGTGTATGCAAAGAATCAAGATTTAAATGAATCATTACCGCTTATTCCGCCATTTAATATAACCTTAACAACAGGTTTTGAAAAAGAGAAGCTTTGGGCAAATTTACAATACAGGATTAATAGTAAACAATCTGATATAGCTGAAAGTTTTGGCGAAATAGAAACGGATGGTTATGAAACATTAGACTTTCGGTTTGGTGTGAGACCTTTTAAAAATGTATCATTAGGACTTGCTGTATTGAATATATTTGATCAAACTTATCATGATCATTTAAATTTCTCATTTAACAATCAGGCAGATTTTGGTGCGGTTCCTATTACAGAACCAGGAAGAAATATTACTTTTTTCTTTCAAAAGAAATTTTAATACCAAAAAAACAGAGCCTCAACATTGAGGCTCTGTTTAATTTTAAACCTTAGTTTTTATTGAGTATTTCTTTTAAAACTAAATCCTTGTCTAGTTTTTTAGTACAGAAAAACCAATCTTCACATTGTAAATCGTCTGTTTTAGTCATTCTTTCCTCAGCAACACCACATGATCCTGCTGGCGATATAATAACATCATTTCCTGGATACCAATCTGCAGGCGTTGCTACATTAAATTTATCAGAAGTTTGCATGGCAATTAATGCTCTGTAAATCTCGTCAAAATTTCTTCCTAAGCTTAAAGGATAATAAATAAGAGCTCTTACAATACCTTTTGGGTCCACAAAAAATACAGCTCTTACCGCTTGAGTTTTGCTTTCACCTGGTTGAATCATGCCATATTTTTTGGCTATTTCCATGGAAATGTCTTCAATTAAAGGAAATTTTACTTCAATGTTTTTCATGCCATTAAACTTTATTTTATCCTTAATGGTTCTTAACCATGCAATATGACTGTATAAACCATCAATAGAAAGGCCTACTAATTTGCAATTTGCATTGGCGAATTTTTCTTCTAAATGAGCAAATGTCATAAACTCTGAAGTACATACTGGTGTAAAATCTGCAGGATGACTAAAAAGAATGACCCATTTTCCTTTATAATCTGATGGGAAATTAATGTCTCCTTGTGTTGTTACGGCTTTAAATTCTGGTGCTTTGTCACCAATTCTAGGCATAGAAAATGCTTGTTGATCTAATTGTGTTGTTTCCATAATATTATAAGTTTTATTTATTATTTTATTTTTATCAGTAAAAATAATTTATGATAATTAGTTTTCAGGCAACTATTGTTACATAAACAAATTAAATTTTTTAAAAACCTTAAAAAGATTTCTAATGATGCGCAGTTATTAATATTTATTAATTGAGTTTAAGTAGAAGGATGAATGTAGTATTTAAACTATATATTTAAAAAGTTGAGGTGACATTCACCCAATGAAAGTATTGGGCAAATGAATTTTAAAATAAAGAGTAAGGACCTGATTTTTTGTGTTATTATTCTTCAGTATCCTTTTTTTTCTTTCCTCCCATCATAAAATTTAAAAGAATTCCAATAAGAGTAAGACAAACAATACCAAATATAGCAATCATTATGGCACCATTAGTCCAGCTATAAAGCGCTATGTTTAGAGTTATCATAATCAAATAATTTAAACAAAATTAGCTATTGATAGGCTTTATAAATATGACTTTTATCACAATTTTCATTTTTTATTGCTCACAAAACCCATTAGTGAGTAGACTTATTATAATATTTATGAAAATAGTAACAAAAGCAGCTGAATTTCTCGTTTAAAATTTGTTATTTTTGCACAAATTTTTAATCAATAAAACAAATGAAATTAATTAAGTTTTTAGCAGTTATATTTTTAACAACCTTAGTATCTTCATGTAATAGCCAAGGTGTTACAAAAAAATCATTAGATACAGAAATAGACTCCTTAAGTTATGCTATTGGAATGGATGTAGCACGTAATGTTCAAACCAATGTTTCTGAAATGGATGCAAATCTTTTTTTACAAGGATTTAATAGCGTTATGGATTCTACAGAGCTTTTAATAACTAAAGAAGATGTTCAAGGAATTTTAAGTGCCTATTTCCAAAAGAAACAACAAAGAGATAGAGAAAAGCAACAAGCAGACGCTATTGCTAAAGCTGAAGAAACTTTTAACGATAATAAAGTTGCTGGAGAGAAATTTTTAGAAGAAAACAAAACCAAAGATGGTGTAAAAGTAACTGAAAGCGGTTTACAATATATTGTTTTAAAAGAAGGCACAGGTGAAAAACCAACATTGGCTTCAAAAGTAAAAGTTCATTATCACGGTACTTTAACTGATGGAACTGTATTTGACAGTTCTGTAGAGCGGGGTGAACCATCTGAATTTGGAATAACTCAAGTAATTAAAGGTTGGACAGAAGGCTTGCAATTAATGTCTGTAGGATCTAAATATAAATTTTTTGTGCCACAAGATCTAGCTTATGGTTTTCAACAAAGAGGTGATAAAATCAAACCTTTTTCAGCTTTGATTTTTGAAGTTACACTTTTAGAAATTAAAAAATAATTTTTTATAATTATAAATTTAAAAAACAGGAGGCTTAGCTTCCTGTTTTTTTGTTTTAAGACTTTAGTTTCGGTTTTCGTAAGGTGGTCTTTTAGGTTTTTTAAATGTGTTTTTACTGTCAAGTAATTTTAAGACTTCTTCAATTCCAGCTTCGAGCTGAATATCAGTTCCGTTTGCAAGTTTTTGAAAATCTTCAACAACCTCTATATCCGGGTCTACACCATGTCCTTCTTTAAACCATTCGCCATTTGGATCATACATTCTAAAAGTAGGAACCGTTATAGTACCATTATCAATTTAAATTAGGAGCGCCCGAAATACCAATTAAACCACCCCATGTTCGTGTTCCAATTAATGGGCCTAAACCTCTTTTTCTAAAGAAGTCTGGGAAAGCATCACCTCCAGAACCGCTAAAACCATTTATAAGCATAACTTTTGGACCAAAATTGCCAGATGGTGGCCAAGCCCAATCTTTTCCATCTCTTACCGCCCAGTAAGCTAATGGATCTCTATCCAATAATTCAATAAACCTGTCAGGAATTTGTCCTCCACTATTAAATCTTTCATCTATAATTAAACCTTCTTTGTTCATCTGAGCATAAAATTGCCTAATCAATTCATTTTGACCATCAATTCCAGTACTACGAACATATACATATCCTATCTTACCATTTGTTGCTTCATCTACTCTTTTTCTATTATTCTCAATCCAGGCTAAATGACGTAACCTTGTTTCGGAAGACATGGTTTTAACAATAATTTTTTTAGAATTGATTATTGAAGGTGTATTATTAACTGTTAATTGTACAGTCGTTTCTCCTAATCCTTGGAACGACGATGAAAAAGGTTTTGTGGAATCTACAAGGAGACCGTTTACAGCTAAAATATAATCGCCTTCTTTAATATCAATGCCTGGCTTGGATAGAGGAGACCGCTCTTCAACATCCCAAGGTGCTCCAGAAATGATTTTTTTAATTTGATAGTGCCCATTTTCTAAACTAATATCAGCACCTAAATAACCAACGTTCATCCTTGGTGCCTGTTCTATATCACCTCCACCATTGTAGGTGTGTGATGCATTTAATTCAGCAATTAAATCACCAATAATAATGTTTACATCATTGCGAGAGTTAGCTTGGTCTACTAAATCTCCGTAGCGTGTTCTCATAGTATTCCAATCTACTCCATGCATGCCAGGATCATAAAAGTAGTCCCGTTCAAAACGCCATACATCATTAAAAATTTGCTTCCATTCTTCTTTAGGAACCACATTCATCACCATTTTATCAGTAGGAACGGTTTTGTCTATTTTTTGATCTGCTTTAATGTCTACAACAGCAAGTTTTTGTTCTTGAATCACTAATATTTTCTTGTTATTTGCAGAAACTTTATAATTAGAGACTTTGGTCATTATTGTTTTAACTTCCCGTTCCTTAAAATCATAATATTCTAATTTAGGTGATTCCTCTTCACTTGCTCCAGAATTTGGAAACCTCACAAACAATAATTTGCCATCAACCGCCTGTAAATTAGTTAGCCTGCCTACAGGTAAATCCAACATTTCTACTCGATTTTCAAATCCATTAATGTCAATAACTGTTTTGGCTATTTCTTTTTTAACTTCTTTATCAGAATCCTTTTTCTTCTTATCAGCATTTTTCTCTTTTTCATCTTCTTTTTTTGAATCCTCTATCGCATCATTTTTAACTTCTAATAAAGACTTCTCTTTTGCACTTAAGGTACCAACAGCAATAGTAGTTGAATTTGGATAAACAAACGTATTATCTAAATCTGAATAAACAGGATTAAACGTTCTACTGGTTGTGAAGAAGAGATATTTACCATCTTTACTAAAAGTAGGATTACTATCACTATAATATCCTGAAGTTAGCTGAGATACTTTTTTGTTTTTAACATCATAAAGGAATAGCGCTGTTTTAGAACGATTATCTGTACTTCTGGAATACACTGCCCAATTACTGTCTGGAGACCAATTAACTTTAAAATTCTGTAAGTTACCTTCAAACATATATTTTCCTTTATCAGCTTTAATAACGTCTCCAGTATTTACATCAATAAAGTTAATATCCATTGCTTGATTAACATACATGATTTTTTTACTGTCTGGAGACCAAAAAATGGAATAATAAAACCCAGTTTTAAAATTGGTTACAGTTTTTGGCTTTTGATTGCCATTTACATCATACAAAACTAATTGGTATTCTCCAGTAGCATCGCTCCAATAGGCTAAATGTTTTCCATCTGGAGACCAAGAAGGCTCTCTTTCGGCAATTCCTGATGAAGCTGTTAAATCAGACACAAATCCGTCGGTTGCAGGTAAATTAAATAAGTCACCTCTTGCTTCAATAACAACCCTGTTTCCATCTGGGGAAAGCGTTACACTATGCATATAAGCAGCAACATTTTTTTGTTGGGAAATAAGGTTTTTTTGATCTGAAATTATTTGAACGTTAACCTCACTGGTCTTTTCAGTTTCTAAATTAAATAGATATAATTTTCCACCAGCTTCAAAAATAATATCAGAAGAACTGCTTTCCGGGTAAGTTATATCATAATCAACAAAATGTGTTAATTGCGTATTGGTTTTAGTTTCATTATCATGTTTCCAAAGATTATTTCTTTTGTTGGGTCCGTTATCAGACATATAATACATAGTGTTTCCAACCCACATTGGTAACTCATCATTGGCAATGTTATTGGTGATATTTTGGCATTCAAAAGTTTTAAGATCAAAAACTGTAATATCTGGAGCTGTCCCGCCGCGATATCGTTTCCAATTTCTTTGCACTCTCGTTCTGTCTGTATACGCTATTTTCTGTCCGTCAGGAGAAAATGAAGCATATTCTCCATATGGAACTGGTAATTTAGTAAGCGCGCCATCTGTTATAGATACTGTATAAAATTGGCTATATCGTTGGCGTCCACTTTCTCTTGAAGAGGCAAATAAAACAGACTTACCATCTGGCGACCATCCTAAAACGCGATCAGGCATGCCGTGATAGGTTAATCTTTTAGGGATGCCTCCATTTACTTCAATAACATATACATCATCATTTCCTTGATAATTCGCTGTATAAGCTATCATTTTTCCGTCAGGAGAAAATCTCGGAAAACTTTCAGCACCTTCCGGTGAACTTAATCGATTTGCTATTCCCCCAGATTTTGGCATAATCCAAACATCATCACCAAAAATAAAAGTAATATGTGTGTGCGAAACATCAGGATATTGCATTAATTTTCCACTTATTTGGGCTTGTATTGACCCTAAAAACAAGAGCGTAAATAAAAAAGATAATTTTTTCATAAGTTGCACTTTATTTGTAATGAAAGTTAGTTTAACAAGTTACTATAATTCTTAAAAATATAAGTTGTCTCAATCAAAAAATATTTTAATAAACCAATATGCATTTTTAGTTACAAATCTATAAGTACTATATTTGCCATTTAATTTAAGTTATGATGCATAAAGCAGGTTTTGTAAATATTATAGGAAATCCAAATGTGGGGAAATCCACACTCATGAATGCTTTTGTTGGAGAAAAATTATCCATCATTACATCGAAAGCGCAGACTACCAGACACAGAATTTTAGGCATTGTAAACGGTGATGATTTTCAAGTAGTCTTATCAGATACGCCAGGCATTATAAAACCCGCTTACGAGCTTCAAGAATCCATGATGGATTTTGTTAAATCTGCTTTTGAAGATGCCGATGTGTTATTGTACATGGTTGAAATTGGCGAGCAAGAATTAAAGGATGAAGCGTTTTTTAATAAAATTACCAATTCAAAAATTCCTGTTTTATTGCTTTTAAATAAAATTGATAAATCCAATCAGGAGCAGCTTGAAACTCAAGTTCAGTTTTGGGCTGAAAAAGTTCCAAATGCTGAAATTTTCCCGATTTCTGCCTTAGAAGGTTTTAATGTTAAAGAAGTGTTTCATAGAATTATTGAATTGCTTCCAGAATCGCCACCATTTTATCCAAAGGATCAATTAACCGACAAACCAGAGCGTTTTTTTATTAATGAAACCATTCGCGAAAAAATTCTAATTCATTATAAAAAAGAAATTCCATATGCCGTTGAAGTAGATACAGAAGAGTTTTTTGAAGAAGAAAACATCATTAGAGTTCGTTCTGTCATTATGGTAGAGCGAGATACCCAGAAAGGCATCATCATTGGACATAAAGGAAGTGCCTTAAAACGCGTAGGAATTGAGGCAAGAAAAGACCTTGAAACATTTTTTGGAAAACAAATTCATATAGAATTGTATGTTAAGGTTAATAAAAACTGGCGCTCTAATGTTAACCAGTTAAAACGTTTTGGTTACAATCAGAAGTAAAAACTAAAGATTCCTTTATTTTTAAATAACCATAAGTTTACATGGTAAAATTACATTTGGTATCAATTTTTAAACCTAACCAATATGAAATTTTTAAGTAAACTATCCCTCGCATTTGTTTTTCTGTTTGTTTATTCTTGTAGCAATTTGGATGATTTTTTTAGTAATCATCATAATGATGATGATCATGAACAAAACGATCAGATAAATTTTCAATACAAATCAACCATAAGTGTTGGTGGAGAAGGCGCTTCTGAAATTTCTGCTTTCGATGCAAAATCTAAACGATTATTTGTAGTTAATGTAGCATTACAGCAAGTATCTGTTTTTAATATTTCAAACGTTGATAGTCCTATCGAGGAAACTCCAATTGTTTTAGGCATAGGTTCACCAAATAGCGTAGCTGTTAACAAAGGTTTGTTGGCTATTGCTGTAGAAGCAGATCCTAAACAAAACCTTGGTTCCATATTGGTTTATGATACCACTAGTTTAAACATGTTACATAGCTACCAAGTAGGAGCTTTACCAGATATGGTAACTTTTTCTCCAAATGGGCAATATATTGTTTCGGCTAATGAAGGCGAACCTAATGATGATTATACCGTTGATCCAGAAGGAACCATAAGTATTATAGACGTATCATCTGGTCAAGTTTCAACGTTAAATTTTCAATCGTTTACAAATAAAAAGGCAAGTTTAGAGGACAAAGGTTTAAGAGTCTTTGGACCCAATGCTTCCTTTGCCCAAGATATTGAACCTGAATATGTTGCTATTTCTGAGAATTCAAGATATGCATGGGTAACACTTCAAGAAAATAATGGTGTTGCTAAAGTAAATTTAAAATCTAAAAAAATCGAAGCTATTTACCCATTAGGATTTAAAGATTACAATGTGCCTGGAAATGAAATAGACCCAAGTGATAAAGATGATGTTAAAGCATTAAATAATTGGCCTGTGTATGGTGTTTACATGCCAGATGCCATTAAATATTTGAAAGTGCATGGAACAGATTTTATCATAACAGCTAATGAAGGTGATTCAAGAGATTATAGTGGTTTTGGCGAAGAAGAACGAATAGCAGATGTTACTTTAGATGAAACTATTTTTCCAAATTTTGTTGAATTACAAAAAAAGGAAAACTTAGGAAGACTTAAAATCACGAGTACTTTAGGAGATGTCGATAATGATGGCGATTACGATAAATTATACAGTTTTGGAGCTCGTTCATTTTCAGTTTGGACGGGTAATGGTCAACTGGTTTTTGATAGCGGAAATGATATTGCAACGCAAACCTTAGCACTAACGCCTGATAGATTTAATGATGATGATGGAAGAAGTGATGACAAAGGTGCAGAACCAGAATCTGTTGAAATTTTGAAAATAAAAGATAAATATATTTTGTTTGTTGGATTAGAAAGAAATGACCAAATATTAGTTTATGATATTTCCAATCCTACGAGTCCAGTCTTTTTAAATATTCTTTCTAATTCAGGTGATGAAGCTCCAGAAGGATTATTAGCCATACCTGCAAAAGAAAGTCCAACCGGAAAAGATTTATTGGTTGTTTCAAATGAAGATAGTGGTACGGTAAGTTTTTATGAAAATGTAAATAATTAGTTTAGTTGTTATTTTTTTGAGTTAGTCATGAGTCCTGATTATTTGAATAATTAGGACTTTTTTTTAAAACCTCATTCATAAACTCGTGTAGTTCATGCATTTCAGTTTTGCTGGATACTTTTCCAATACTACCCGCAAAATACAGCAAAAACCAAGCAATTATCATAAAAATCATTAATGATATTTGGAACCCATAATTAAAATTTAAACTCCAGTTGGTATAAGCCCAAATACTAAAGGCTATAAATAATCCAGCCACCATAAAGTGCAAAAACATAAACAAAGTCCAAACGGTTGGGTTTGGACCAAACAAACCATGTAACGTGCAGGAATTGTCTGTTTTTTCATTAATCTCTAAATGAAGTTGTGGCGACCAAAAAAGCTGTTTGTGTTTTGGATATTTAATAAAAACATGATCATCAATGCGATTAACAATAAAAGTTTTCTGGCTTAATTTAGCTGATTCAAAATCTTTTAAAACAGATTCATTATCACAATCTAGTTCAATTTTGAAACGAGGTCTTAAGACGATGGTATTGGTAGCTGACATTTAGTTTTGGTTTAAGGAGATTAAAATACTATTTTTTTCAAAGAGTAAACACTACCTTTGCAGACAATTTAAAGATTATGAGTAATATAGTTGCTATAGTAGGACGACCAAATGTAGGAAAGTCAACGTTTTTCAATCGTTTAATACAAAGACGAGAAGCCATTGTTGATGCGGTAAGTGGTGTAACTAGAGACAGACATTATGGTAAAAGTGATTGGAACGGAAAAGAATTTTCAATAATTGATACGGGTGGTTATGTATTAGGAAGTGATGACGTATTTGAAGCAGAAATTGATAAACAGGTAGAATTGGCTATTGATGAAGCTGATGCTATCATTTTTATGGTAGATGTGGAATCTGGAGTAACTGGCATGGATGAAGATGTTGCCAACTTATTGCGAAAAGTAAATAAGCCAGTATTTTTGGTTGTAAATAAAGTTGATAATGCTAAGCGTGCTGAAAATGCTGTAGAGTTTTATTCACTTGGATTAGGTGAGTATTTCACCATTGCAAGTATTAATGGTAGTGGAACTGGAGATTTATTAGATGCTCTAGTAAAAGCTTTACCAGAAAAAGAAGAAGTCATTGAAGAAAACTTGCCTCGATTTGCAGTAGTAGGTCGTCCAAATGCTGGCAAATCGTCATTTATTAATGCGTTAATTGGGGAAAACAGATACATAGTAACAGATATTGCTGGTACCACAAGAGATTCTATTGATACACGATATAACAGTTTTGGGTTCGAATTTAATTTGGTGGATACGGCTGGAATTAGAAGAAAATCAAAAGTTAAAGAAGACTTAGAGTTTTATTCTGTTATGCGAAGTATTCGCGCTATTGAAAACTGTGATGTTTGTATACTGGTGTTAGATGCAACCAGAGGATTTGATGGTCAAGAACAAAATATTTTTTGGTTAGCTGAACGCAATCGTAAAGGCATTGTTATATTAGTCAATAAATGGGATCTGGTTGAAAAGGATCATAAATCCACCTTAGAATATGAAAAGGTCATCCGAAAACAAATAGAACCTTTTACAGATGTGCCCATAGTTTTTGTTTCGGCATTAACCAAGCAACGTGTTTACAAGGCTGTAGAAACAGCTGTTCAGGTTTATAACAACAGATCCAAGAAAATAAAAACCAGTAAGATTAACGAATTGTTTTTACCCATCATTGAAAATTATCCGCCACCGGCACTTAAAGGTAAATATGTAAAGATTAAATACATTATGCAGTTGCCAACACCACAACCTCAATTTGCGTTTTTCTGTAATTTACCACAATATGTAAAAGAACCTTATAAGCGTTTTCTTGAAAATAAATTACGCGAGCATTTTGATTTTCATGGGGTGCCTATAAGCGTTTATATGCGGAAGAAGTAGTTTTTTGGTTGATGGTTTTTGGTTTCAAGTTAAACTGAAAACTGCGACTGAACACGGAATACTTAACACTGTGACTGCCAACTAAAAACTGAAAAAACTACCAACTTCCACCAGCGCCACCACCTGAGAAACCACCACCACCAAAGCCACCGCCAAAACCACCGCCGCCAGAGCTTCCGCCCCAACCACCAGATGATGATGAACGACCTCCATAACTTCCTCTGCCCATATTGCTTAAAATAATGGCATCCCAAATATCAAAACCTTGGTGTCTGTTGCCACCTTTTCCACCGCCATCACGTCTGTTTTTAGAAATAGATATAATGATGATTATAAAAATGATAAACAATATAAAGAATAATTGAGGAGGAAAAGAAGGAGAGTCAACCTTTCTAGAGCCTTGGTAAGCGCCCGTTAAAACGTCAAATATACTATCAACACCTTTATTCAAACCTTGGTAATAGTCACCTTTTTTGAATTCTGGAATGATGATATCCCTTGTGAGTTCTCCAACAATACCAGCGGTTAATCTGTCCTCGACGCCATATCCAGGTGAAATCCATATTTTTCTATCGTCTCTGGCTAATAAAATAAAAACGCCATTATCTTCTTTGGCTTGGCCAATGCCCCATTTTTGAGCCCATTTTGGGGCTAGTAAACCAATGTTTTCACCTTTTGTTGTGCCAATAACAACTACCACGATTTGGGTGGATGTTGTGTCTGAATACTTAATGAGTTTATTTTCTAATTCCCTTTTTTCAGAACTTGAGAGTAAATTTATATAATCATAAACACTGGTTTGTTCCTTTGGCGTTGAAGGAATATCAAACTGTGCCTTTACAATTTGCGTAAAAAACAAACAGATTAAAAGCGAAAATAAAAGTGATGTATGTTTTAAATGGTGCATTATCCTTTTGAAATTTCATTAGAGAGTTCATTCATATCTCCATGTTCCCAAGGGAAGTGTTTTTCCAATTGATTTCCGGCTTTTAAAATTCCTTCAACGAGTCCTTGCTTAAAATTACCAGTTTTAAAATGCGATTGCATGATGTCTTTAGTACTATCCCAAAAATCTTCAGTAACCACATCATTGATGCCTTTGTCTCCATAAATTACAAAAGTTTTATCTTCAACAGCTACGTATATAAGGACACCATTTTGCTCTTTAGTATTATCCATTTTTAAATAATGAAACACTTCAAGGGCTCTATTAAAAGCATCTGTTTTAGAAGTTTTTTCTATATGCACACGTATCTCACCAGACGTATTTAATTCTGCAGTTCTTATGGCATCAATAATTTCCTGTTCTTCTTCTTTTGAAAGGAAATCTTCTGTTTTTGACATGGATAATTAATTGAAATCAAATTCTACATCCACTGGTTTTTCGGCACCTGCTTCGGCATCAAAGTAAGGTTTGCCATCAAAATTAAAAAGACCTGCTAAAATTGAATTTGGAAAGGTTTTCACATGATTATTGAAAGGCTTGATGGCTTCATTATATCTGGTTCTAGCGGTTTGTATGGTGTTTTCTGTGCTCGTTAATTCGTCTTGAAGTTTTAAGAAATTTTCATTAGCTTTTAGTTCTGGATAACGTTCTACAGTCACCAAAAGTCTTGATAATGCACTGCTTAAACCACCTTGAGCTTCATTGAATTGTTTAAGTTGTTCAGGGGTAATATTGGTTGGGTCGATGGTTGTTTGAGTTGCTTTTGATCTAGCTTCTATAACATCGGTTAAAGTTTTGCGTTCAAAATCAGCTGCTCCTTTTACAGTATTTACCAAGTTTCCAATTAAATCATTTCGGCGTTGGTAAGAGGTTTGAACGTTACCCCAAGCTTCACTAACATTTTCATTTAATTTAACGGCGTTGTTATTAAAGCCAACAGCCCATCTGTATAGACCAAAAATTACAACAACAATTATAATTACTGGAATTAACCATTTTTTCATGTTAAATAGTTTTAAAGTTAAAGGTTTATTTTAAGTGTATTTTGAGTATTAGTTAACAAAATAAACAAAATGTTACATTTCATTTTTAATTTTTATTAACTCTGTTTTTATATCTTCTAATTTACTTATAATTTCAAAATTGTTTAGTGTTTTTTGCTTTTCTTCTTTGAGATGGGTTTTGGCCCCATCAAGCGTAAAACCGCGCTCTTTAACCAGATGGTAAATAAGTTTAAGGTTTTTAATGTCTTCTGGAGTAAATTTACGATTCCCTTTGGCATTCTTTTTTGGTTTGAGCGCGTCAAACTCTTTTTCCCAAAATCTTATGAGAGACGCATTGACTTTAAAGGCTCCTGCAACTTCGCCAATACCGTAATATCGTTTTTCTGGTAGCTCTATATGCATTAGTCTAAAGATTGATTTTCTAAGGATGCATGCTCTAACAGTTCGTTAAATTCTTCCGCTGTTAAACTTCCATAGTAAAAGTTTATAGGGTTAATTCGCTGGCCGTCTTTAAAAATTTCATAATGGCAATGTGGAGCTTCTGATCGGCCGGTACTTCCAACAAAGCCAATAAGATCACCACGTCTTACTTTTTGATTTTTTCTTACGTTGTATTTGTATAAATGTGCATATAAGCTTTCATAGCCATAACCATGATTAATTCTAATATGATTGCCATAACCTGTTGCTTTATTGTCCGCACGTTCAATTATACCATCTCCAGTCGCATAAATAGGAGTGCCTTTAGGCGCTGTAAAATCCATGCCCCAATGCATTTTTCTAGCCTTGGTAAATGGATCTGAACGCACGCCAAAACCAGAAGCCATACGTTTTAAATCTTCATTTTTTACAGGTTGAATGGCGGGTATTGCTGATAAAAGTTTTTCTTTTTCTTCGGCAAGTATGGCTATTTCATCAAGGGATTTAGATTGGACAACAATTTGTTTTTGTAACACATCAAGACGTTTGTTGGTTTCAATAATAAGTTTAGAATTATCAAAACCTTCTAAATTTTTGTAGCGGTTAATACCACCAAACCCAGCTTTACGTTGCTCATCAGGTATTGGATTCGCTTCAAAATAAACACGATAAATATTGTTGTCTCTATCTGCAACATTAGCTAAAACAGCTTCTGCTTCTTCCATTTTTTTATTGAGTAATTGAAATTGAAGTTGGGCATTTTGCAACTCTCTTTTCAAAGCTCTTTCTTTAGGAGATTCAACATACTGGCTGGCAATAAAAACAAATAGAAAACCAAAAAGTGCTGAGCCCAATAAAAACATAAACGCATATTTTACAGTGGTTCTTTTTTTGCGTTCTATTTTTCTGTAAGAAAGCGATTCGGAATCGTAATAATATTTTACCTTACTCATTTCTTAAATTATACTATTTTTGCACTTTATATTGAAGACTAATGGGTTTTTTAAATTTATTAAACGAGTAAATATAAAAATTGTTTTGCAATTAATATAATTTAACTAAGCAGTAACCTATACGTTAATGAAGTCACAAGATATTAGATCTAGTTTTTTAAGTTTTTTTGAAAGTAAAAATCATGCCATTGTGCCATCATCTCCCATGGTTTTAAAAGACGACCCTACCTTGATGTTTGTTAATTCAGGAATGGCACCTTTTAAAGAATATTTTTTAGGCAATGCACAACCCAAACATAACAGAATTGCAGATACTCAAAAGTGCTTGCGGGTTTCTGGAAAACACAACGATTTAGAAGAAGTTGGCTATGATACCTACCACCATACCTTGTTTGAAATGTTGGGCAATTGGAGTTTTGGCGATTACTTTAAAAAAGAAGCCATTGCTTGGGCTTGGGAATTATTAACTGAGGTTTATGGTATTGATAAGGATATTTTATATGTGACCGTTTTTGAAGGTGAAGAAGAAGATGGTATTCCAATGGATACAGAGGCCTACGATATTTGGAAACAATACATTGCTGAAGACCGCATTTTAAAAGGAAACAAAAAAGATAATTTTTGGGAAATGGGCGACCAAGGACCCTGCGGACCTTGTAGTGAAATACATGTTGATATTCGCTCTGCTGAAGAAAAAGCAAAAATTTCAGGTAAAGATTTAGTGAATAATAACCATCCTCAGGTTGTTGAAATTTGGAATTTGGTTTTCATGCAATACAACCGAAAAGCCAACGGATCTCTTGAAAGTTTACCAAACAAACATATCGATACTGGCATGGGTTTTGAGCGTTTGTGTATGGTGTTGCAAGGCGTACAGTCAAATTATGATACCGATGTATTTACGCCCATTATTAGAGAGATAGAAACCATTGCCAATAAAGACTACGGTAAAGACGAAAAAGTTGATGTAGCAATTCGTGTTATTTCAGACCATGTTAGAGCGGTAGCATTTTCAATTGCCGACGGACAATTACCTAGCAATACAGGTGCAGGTTATGTAATTCGTAGAATTTTGCGACGTGCCATACGTTATAGTTTTACATTTTTAAATCAAAAAGAACCCTTCATTTACAGACTCATTGATGTTTTGAGTGAAAAAATGGGAATAGCTTTTCCAGAACTTAAAGCTCAAAAGCAGCTTATCGAAAATGTTATAAAAGAAGAAGAAGCGTCGTTTTTAAGAACTTTGGACAAAGGTTTAATATTATTAGATGCCGTTGTTGAAGAAAGCAATGGCAACACCATTTCTGGTGAAAAAGCTTTTGAATTGTTTGATACTTATGGATTTCCCATAGACTTAACAGCTTTAATTCTTTCAGAAAAAGGATTAAAACTTGATGAGCAAGGGTTTAACAAACAACTTCAAAAACAAAAAAACCGTTCACGGGCCGCCAGCGAAATGAGCACCGAAGATTGGGTCATTTTAATTGAAGACATTAATCAAGAATTTGTGGGGTATGATGCTCTTGAGGCTCAAGTAAAAATTACAAGATATAGAAAAATCACCTCCAAAAAAGATGGCGATATGTACCAGCTCGTGTTTAATTTAACGCCTTTTTATTCTGAAGGTGGTGGGCAAGTTGGCGATAAAGGCTATCTTGAAGACATACATGGCGATGTGGTTTATATTTTAGATACCAAAAAAGAAAACAACCTCATCATTCATTTCACCAAAAATTTACCAAACCATTTAAATGAGACTTTTATAGCGGTTGTAGACGAAAAACAACGT
This sequence comes from Flavobacteriaceae bacterium CG_4_10_14_3_um_filter_33_47, assembly GCA_002784145.1. GTDB lineage: Bacteria > Bacteroidota > Bacteroidia > Flavobacteriales > Flavobacteriaceae > Yeosuana. The sequence continues at coordinate 23,271 of PFKE01000083.1, forward strand.
CGAAGAACAGAATCCAATCACACAGCCACACATTTATTGCATCAAGCTCTAAGAGAAGTCTTGGGCTACCATGTAGAGCAAAAAGGAAGTGCGGTTAATTCCAAATATTTACGTTTTGATTTTTCGCATTTTTCTAAATTAACGGTTGAAGAATTAAGAGATGTTGAAAATTTTGTGAATGCCAGAATTGAAGGTAAATTACCTTTGATTGAAAAGCGCAGCATTCCAAAAGAAGAAGCCATTTCCGAAGGTGCCATGAGTTTATTTGGGGAAAAATATGGCGATACGGTGCGCTCTATTCGTTTTGGTCAATCCTTAGAGCTTTGCGGCGGTACTCATGTTAAAAACACCTCAGATATTTGGCATTTTAAAATCGTTTCTGAAAGTGCTATTGCCTCAGGAATACGCCGAATTGAAGCCATTACCAATGATGCGGTAAAAGATTTTTATCACAAAAACAATCGTGCTTATTATGAAATGCGCGATTTACTTAACAATGCCAAAGAACCCATAAAAGCACTACAAAGCTTACAAGAAGAAAACGCAAATTTAAAAAGGCAAGTTGAACAGCTTCTTAAAGACAAGGCCAAAAACATAAAAGGCGACCTTAAAAGCGAGCTTCAAGAGATTAACGGCATACAATTCTTGGCCAAGCAATTAGATTTAGATGCTTCTGGAATGAAAGATTTGTGCTTTGAATTAGGCAGCGAGTTTAACAATCTATTCTTGCTTTTTGCAGCAGAAAATGATGGTAAAGCATTACTATCATGCTACATATCAAAAGAGTTGGTCTCTGAGAAAAATTTGAATGCAGGACAAGTAGTTAGAGAACTTGGCAAATACATACAAGGTGGCGGCGGCGGACAGCCATTTTTTGCAACCGCAGGCGGAAAGAATCCTGCAGGGATTAAAGATGCTTTAGAGAAAGTAAAACAATTTATTTAATAAAATATTGATAACTATGAAAACAAAGATTATACTTTTTTTAGTGTTAGTTTCTCCAACTATTTTTTTAGCTCAACAATTTCCAAGTCCTCCACCTATGAGCCAAATAAATAATCATATGATGCAGCAACAACAAATGATGCAACAGCAACAAATGATGATGCGAATGTTGCAAAATAATATTCAAACAAATGAACAAAAATTGCAGAGAGAGGAAACGAAAACATCGAAACTTAATAAAAAGATTAACAGTTTAAATGATGTTTTATTAACGTTAAATAATGAATTATTAAAAACAAAAGACACAAAAACCCAATCTAATATAGAGCTTCAAAAGCAGCAAGATAATTTGAATAAACAAGTTGAAAAAACAAAAAATGAAATTGAAAAAATTACTGAGAAGTTAGAAGTTTCAAGTAAAACAATCGAAGAGCTTAAAAGTAATATTGAAAAAACTAAAATTAAATTGGAAGAAAAAAAGAAAGAAAAAGAATTAAAAAAACTAGAGAGGGAAGAGAGAAAAGAAATGAAAGAATAATTTTTTTTAAATAATAATAAATCCCGATAAGCTTGAAAATTATCTGGATTTATTTTCAAATGGACTTATTAATAAAATGAACTTAATCATCAAAATTCCGATTTTAAAAGCCAATTCCCCTATAAATTATTCCTCAAAAATAGTTTTATTGGGCTCATGTTTTTCGGATAATATTGGTGAAAAATTAGAATATTACAAGTTTCAAAATCTTCAAAATCCTTTGGGTATTCTATTTCACCCAAAAGCTATAGAAACGCTTATTGTAAATGCTATCGAGGAAAAATCATATTTAGAAAGGGATTTATTTTTTTATAATGAACAATGGCATTGTTTTGATGCACATTCTAAATTGAGCAATTCATCAAAAGAAGTTTTGTTAAGCCATTTAAACCAAGCAATCGAATCAACAAACCAACAAATAAGCAAATCAACACACATCATAATTACTTTAGGAACTGCTTGGGCATATCGTTTTGTTGAAAACAACCATATCGTTGCGAATTGTCATAAGGTTCCACAAAAACAATTTTCAAAAGAATTACTATCGGTTGAAGAAATTCTTCAATCGCTTGAAAATATGGTCAGCTTAATACAAAAAGTGAATCCTGATGTGGCTATAATTTTTACAGTATCTCCAGTTCGTCACATAAAAGATGGTTTTGTTGAAAACACACAAAGCAAGGCTCATTTAATTTCGGCTATTCATCGTGTTTTGTCACCTCGAGCGCAGTCGAGAGGTCTTTATTATTTCCCGTCGTATGAAATTATGATGGATGAATTACGTGACTATCGGTTTTATGCTGAAGATATGATTCACCCAAACCAAATAGCCATCAACTATATTTGGGAAAAGTTTCAAGAGGTTTGGATGTCTTCAGAAGTATCAAAAACAATGGAAGCTATTGATGAGGTTCAAAAGGGATTGAACCATAAGCCTTTTAATCCAAATTCTAAGGCTCATAAAGCATTTCTTCAAAATTTAGAAGCAAAAAAAAGACAACTTCAAATACAATTCCCACACATACAATTATAAAAATACGCAATTCATCGTATTGATTTACTTTCTCTAAAATTGCAGTTTTGTGATGCTATTAATCATAAAACCATTTAACAATGAGACAATTTAAACACATCGTATTATTAATTACAACAGTATCATTAATCTCTTTTGCATCATGTTCAACAGATGAAGGAGGTGAAGCAGGAAATGCAGCTTCTGGAACACTGACCGCTAAAGTGGATGGAACTTCCTTTGCATCATTAGAAATATCTTCATCAGCTACTATTGCTAATGGCGGACAAAACCTAATAATCATAGCCACAAATAGTGATGGTAATGCATTCTCTTTCACAATTTTGGGATATGATGGTGTTGGAACTTATCCAATAGGTGGTGGTGCAAATATTTTTAACAGTGCATCATATTCAGAAACTGAAGTAAATTTAAGCAACCCAACAGACTCTATAACAGAACTTTGGCAAGCACCTTATGATGATACCATCGTTGGGGAGCTTAAAGTATCAGAACAAACAGATTCTAAAGTGATAGGAACATTTAGTTTTCAATGTAAAAATGTAAACGGAGATAATTCTATAAAAAGTATCACAGAGGGTTCATTTAATCTAAACAAACAAACATTATAAAACCATAAACAATATTCAACAATGAGAAAAATTAAACAATACGCATTACTGTTAGTAGGGATTCTAATAGTAAATGTAGCAACAGCACAAAAAGCAGAAGCTCCAGAGCATACTTACGATTTAGGAGCAAATATTAACGAAATGACATTAACCGTTGGAGGCATATTAGTTGCTGCAACCAATGAAGGGTTGGTCGGGATAGACCCTAAACAAAGCGTACCTGTTTTTACTTTCAATAACTTCGGAAAATTAAAACCAGAAGAAACAGATTTTATACCTGCATCACCGTATATTGTTGTTTCTCAAGGTGCAGATTCTAAGTTTGCAGGATTAACCAAAACCAAAAGGGCAGTTATAAACTACATAACAGGAAAAATTATTTTTAATTCTGAAACTGATAACTGGAATCAAATTTACACCTGTAATGTTGTGTTACCACAAAACAAGTTGATAGTTAGTGGTATTCAAAAAGAAGGCGATAAGTTCGAAAAAATAACTCCTAAGGTCGCTATTTATGATTTAAGCACTCAAAAACTAGACTATAGTTTCTTTTTAGACAAACCAGGTAGAGTAGGTATGGCGAAAGATTTTAGTGTAACAGGCGTACCTTTATTGTTAAAAGAATTTTTAATCATACCTACGGCGCAAGGATTAATAGCCAAAAAACACAATGGCGATGATTTATGGGAATGTAAAATTAAAGGGGTTAATTGGATGGTAGCCGATAAAACAGAAAAAGAAATTTATGGTTTTGAAACGACAGTTAATGGGAAAAACACACGAATCCACAAAATAGGAAGCAACGGAGCAGAACTATGGAAAGACGATAGAAAAGTACAAGGAAACGTGTCTAACTTTCAAATTTTACCGCAAGGAATAGCCGTTGTAAGCGATAAAAGCTCAGGAGGAAGCTCTAGCGTTTTTGCGACTAAAGACGAGTCTGAAATAGCCTTTTTAAGTGCTTCTACAGGTGAAGATTTATGGGAGAAAGCACCAAAAACAAAAGGGTATGTGCAACATTTTTATGTGCAGGATGATGGTATTTTATTCGGTATTCAACAAGGAGGAATTAATAAAATTTCGTTTGATGGAAATACCTTATTTAAAAAACCTTTAAAGACTGGCCCAAACATTATGGTTATGGCAGAATCGCCTCAAGGATTGATATACATTACAGGAGAAGATGCTAATATTGTAGATTTAAAAACTGGCGATCAAGTATGGAACAAACCATTAAAGTATAAAAATTCTGCAGCAGTAGCTTCAACCTTTGACAAAGAAAAAAACAGATATCTTATTGCTGCCGATGGTGATGTTTATGCCATTGATGCAAATTCTGGTGATGTATCTGAATTTGCAAAAGTCAATTTTGATGAAAAAGAAGTAGCCAACACCATGCAGATGCGAAATGGGAATGTTTTTTTAAGTTCATCTCAAAATGTCGCTCTATTGGGGAGCGACGGAAACCAAGTATTCCATGAATATTATAAATCGCCCTCTCAAAGTGGTTTTGTAAAAGTATTATCTGGAGCGTTGGCAGTAGCCTCAACTGGTTTAGCAATGGCGCATGCTGCCAAAGCAGGTATGAATAGAACTAATTCTTATGGAAGTTCCAATGATTTGAGTAATTATAACGACTATGGCAAAGAAAACAAACTTGCTTCCGATATGTTTGCTTCTATAGGAGATGCGGCGTTTGATATGATGTCAAAACGTTTTAAAGCCACGGCTGCAACCGAAAATGCTCAGTTTATTCTAACGAAGCTTGATGCAGGTGTAGGATTGGTTAAAGTAAATAAAGACACAGGTAAAGTAGATAAGGAAATTGTGCTTAAAGATAAAAAACCAGAATATCAGGTTGATGAGATTGCTGGCATATTATATTATAAAGCAAACGATAAAACTATCTATGCGTACAATCTGCAAAACTAAATCTTGTTGTTGAGATTTGTTTGATTAGGCGTGATAATACCTTTATTGCGCTTAATCTTTTTTAACCATACGTTTGTCGAAAAATTAATTGACGTTCAACAATTTAACTTAATTTTAAGATGCTATTAATCAGTTCAAATATTAAACATCAGTTTTTAGAATCAGTAAAATGATTTTTATAACTGGTGTTTTTTGTTTGTATTACTTTTTATTTTTATATGATAACAATTTATTTTTATGGAGTTTAATCTTTTGTTTATTGGGTTCTTGTATGTACTGATTAGTATTTTGGTAATGTTCAGTATGGTAATCTATAAAAATACACGAAGTTTAAATAAAACCATAAAACAAGAACATACCTTTTTAATGGAGAATTTAAGGATTGAAAAAGTAATCATGGAAAATAACAATCAAAAAGTAATCTTGGCTGACCATTTTAATGAAACATTTTTTAATAGAATATTTCAAATCACCAAAGAACTTCTTTTGCTACAAAAAATGATATTTGAAAAACATATTAATTAATTCTATGAAGAGAATACTCACCTTAGTTATTGTAATGCTCTTCGGTTTAAAGGGTTTTTCACAAAATCAGCAAAAAATCATAGACAGCTTAAAAAGAGAACTTTTAAAACCTGAAAAAGACTCAATCAAAGCAAAAATATATGGTGATTTAACTTGGTATTATGCCTCCATTTCAACAGATTCAGCTTTAATATATGGAAAAAAAGCCATGGTTTTGGCCGAAAAACTCCATGATTCTACATTTTTGGCTCAAACCATTAGCGATAATGGAGTTGTTTATTATTTAAAAGGCGACTATGAAACCTCTGAAAAGCTTTTTAGAAAGTCGTTAAAAATTAGGAACTTGCAAAAAGATTCCGCTGGAGTAGCCTCATTAAATTTTAAGATTGGAAACATATTCAGTAAAAAAGCACTTTTAGATAGTGCCATGGTTTACTATTTAAAAGCTTTAGATTTTTATGAAAAAAAGGAAGCCGTAGTTGTAGCTAATTCTCTTAAAAGCAATATAGGAACCATTTACATGACCTTGAAAAATTACAATAAAGCCTTAGAGTACTTTAACGAAAATATTGAGTTTTTCAAAAATAGCGATCAACAAGAATTTCTTGGGAATGCTCTAGTTAATAAGGCGACAGTTTATTTATATAAAAAAGATACAGTACAAGCCATTTTTAATTTAAAAAAGGGTATTGAAGCTTCAGAAATGGCCAATGCATATCCAACACTTGGATCTGCTTATAATAATTTAGGAACTATCTATAATAATAAAAAAGATTTTCAGCAGGCAAAAAAGTACATTTTAAAGTCTATTGAAATTAGAGAAAAGGCTAATTTAAAAACCGAACTGGAAAGTTCTAAGCTTACATTGGCTGGCATATATAACGAACTTGGTGAGTTTAAAAAATCAAAACCACTGTTATTGCAAAACTTAAAAGTTTTTGAAAAAGAAGAATTATTAGACAAGCTTTTACTAACTTATTTACAACTTATACCGGTATTTGCTTATGAGGCTAAACCAGATAGTGTGTCTTTTTACACAAATAAGTACATAAAAACTCAAGAAGTTTATGCGCAAGAGAACATGCAAACTATAACCAGTGAGCTAGAAACCAAATACCAAACAGAAAAAAAAGAACGTGAAATTCTTGCACAACGCGCCAATATTGCTGAAAAAGAGCTCAATATTAACAGGAAAAACACTCAGATTATAGGTCTTGTAATTTTAGCTGTTGTATTGTCATTTTTAGGATATTTACTGTATAACCAACAAAAACTAAAACATATACAACTTAAAAAAGAAAGTGAGTTAAAGGAAGCCTTGATTAAAATTGAAACCCAAAATAAATTGCAAGAACAACGCTTGAGAATTTCAAGAGATTTACACGATAATATAGGAGCCCAATTAACTTTTATCATTTCGTCAATAGATAATCTACAGTACGGATTTAAGATCAATAACGAAAAGCTAACCAATAAACTTTCAAACATCAGTGCCTTCACAAAAGAAACTATTTATGAATTACGCGATACCATTTGGGCTATGAATAAAAGTAAAATTTCTTTTGAAGATTTACAGGTTAGAACCTCAAATTTTGTTGATAAAGCAAATAGTATTTCAAAAGACACCAATTTTGAATTTATTTTAGATCGAAGTATAACCAACCAAACCGTTCTAACCTCTATTCAAGGAATGAATATATACCGAATTATTCAAGAAGCGGTCAATAATTCCTTAAAATATTCTGAAGCTAAAAACATAAAAGTAGCATTTAAAAAACTAGAAAACACTTTACAGATTAGTATCACAGATGATGGAAAGGGATTTGATATAGAAACTGTTGAAATGGGTAACGGACTTAATAATATTAAAAAGCGTGCACATGACATTTCAGCCATTATCAACATAAATTCTAAACTCGAAGAGGGAACAAGTATACAGTTATTGTTTTCGTTGGCCTAAAAAATACGACAAATAGCGTATGGTTTCATAAAGCATTTTTAGTGATTTTTACTAAAATTCTAAAAATGATTATTATGAAAAAATCACTACTCTTACTAATATTGTTCAATGTCTCTTTATGTGTTTATGCGCAATGGCAACCAACAGGTATTTCAACCAATACTATTGAAGGGATTTACAACGTAGCTAGCCATAATGGAGAACTTTTTGCATCAGTAAATACAGCTGGATTTATAAAATCAACAGATAATGGTTCTTCTTGGAATCCTGTTGGGCAAACGGGTTTTGTAACAAATGAAAATAGTCGTAGGGTAACACACATCCAATCTACAGGAACAGCTCTTTATGTGGTTACATTCTATGCAAACACTGCATCGTCTATGATATATAAATCTCTTGATAATGGACAGACTTTTGTGCCCGATGTAACTGGAATTCCAACAAATTCTGGCGAGATTGTTGATGTTGATTATTTTTATAGTCATAATGATTATTTGGTAGCAGTTGTTAATTCTGGAAATTACATCAAACATGTTAATGATGCTTCATGGCAAAGGAACAACAATGCTAGTACCGAGTTTTCTGAACATTTTGCTTTTTATGGAAGTAAATTTTATGCTTGGGGAAGTTATCATTTGGGAACATCAACAGACAATGGACAGACATGGACATTTGCTGGAGACGCAAATTTGCCTCCTTATTTTTTAGCAAATAATTTAACTGTAAATCCAGATTCTGGTCGGATTTATGTCTCAGGCAGAAGTTTGTTTAATTATGATCAAAAATTGTTATACACTGATAATGAAGGGGTAAGTTGGACAGATATTGATATCTCAAGTCATTTATCAAACAATTGGATAGGTGTTGCCCAAAGCATTCAGGAACTATTTGTAAAAGGTAGTTATGTTCAATTTTCATTGGACAATAATGGCAATCCATCAGTTCCAGATATTTTTGTTAGTACAGATGGAGGTGTTAATTTTACAGCAGATGTCCTGGGTTTACCATCAAATTCAAGTGGTACAACAACAGCTGTAAAATTTGTTTTACACAATAATAATTTGTTTATGGCACTTAATTTTATAGATATTTATAGAAAACCTTTTTCAACATTGTCAATTGATAAGGTTACTCAAAGTCTCGATGTCTTAATCTATCCAAATCCTTCAAACGGTATTTTTAATTTTAAATTTAATAGTCCAATTAAACAAATACAGGTTTTTAATGTTCAAGGCACATTGATACAATCTATTGAAAGTAATATGTCAATGGAATCCATTAAAATTGATGAAAAAGGTATTTATTTTGTTAAAATAATAAATGCAAATATTCACGCAACAATAAAAAAAGTAATTAGAAACTAGCCGGGTTTAATTAAAAATATTACTTTCAAAACTTAATATCTGCTTTTAAAAATGAACATTAAAATAGCCATCGTTGATGATAATTCTTTTTTAATAACTGCAGTTAAAGAAAAATTGTCTTTTTTTGATGATTTGCAGATTAAGTTTACGGCTTTAAATGGAGCAGAATTGTTAACCATGTTAAGTAATAATCATAACATTGATGTTATTTTAATGGATATAGAAATGCCAGTTTTAAACGGTATTGAAACCACAGAAATTGTTAAGCAAAAATACCCTCACATCAAAATTATCATGCTCACTGTTTTTGATAATGACGAACATATTTTTAACGCCATAAAAGCTGGAGCCGATGGGTATTTGCTAAAAGAAATAAATGCTAAAGATTTACATGAAGGTCTTTTAGATACTATAAATGGCGGAGCGGCCATGAATCCATCCATAGCCATGAAAACATTAAAATTGCTTAGAAATCCTGTCGATTTTGATGATGAAAAGGAAGATATAAAACTATCTGAAAGAGAAATTCAAGTACTTGAACAATTAAGTAAAGGGTTAAGTTACAATATTATTGCCGACAACCTTTTTCTGTCTACTGGAACCATCAGAAAGCATATTGAAAATATTTACAAGAAGCTTCAAGTACACAATAAGCTTGAAGCTGTAGCAAAGGCAAAAAGAAATAATTTAATATAACCATAAATTAAACTTCAGGTAATATAAAAACAATCTGTAAGAATTAATTTTATGCTAACAAGAATTAGTTTAGTTTAAACATTAGTTAGGCCTTTTATGTCGAAGGAAACTAATGTTTTTTTTATGTTTATAGTGAAATTATAATTTACTCTTCAAACTTAACCAACCACCACCATTAATGGTTTCAATGCCGTAACTGTTTAAAATGCTTGCTGCACTTGCAGATCGCATACCGCTAGCACAACAAACAATAACGGGTTTGTTAAGTTTTTTTATCGAATTAATTTGAGTATTAATATTCTGTAAAGGCATGTTTTTTGAACCTGGAATGGCTCCTTGAGTAAACTCAGCTTTTGTTCTTACATCAATTATTACAGCACCTCTAGATTGAAAGTCCTTAATTTTATCTGTTTTATTTTTTGTTAGAAAATCAAATAATCCCATATCTTAAAATTTTACTGCAAATTACTCTTTTTAATTTTGAATAGAATGTAACATGAGTTACAATATGATTTTTTACTATCTTCATGCTTTAAAATTAAAATATATTTTTTAATGATTTTAGGTTTAAGAACTACTATATATAAAGTACATAACTTAGAAAAGGCAAAAGCTTGGTATGCTAAGGCTTTTCAAACTAGCCCATATTTTGATGAACCTTTTTATGTAGGTTTTAACATTAAAGGCTATGAACTTGGTTTGCTACCTGAAGAGCATAAAACAGAAAAAGGTGAAGGCGTCTTGTCATATTGGGGCGTTGAAGATATATTCAACACCTACACTCGTTTAATCAATTTAGGAGCAAAACCCCATGAAGCACCTGTAAATGTTGGCGGAGAACTTATGGTGGCAACCGTATATGATCCTTGGCAGAATGTATTGGGAATTATTTATAACCCAGAATTCCAATTAGAAAATGAATAAAGAAATTCTTTTACAAGTCCACACGCGCATCAAGCCATACATTCATAGAACACCTGTCCTTACTTCGCAATTAATAAATGACATGGTTCAAGCCAAGGTTTTTTTTAAATGTGAAAATTTTCAAAAAATGGGCGCATTTAAAATGCGAGGTGCAGCAAATGCTATTTTAAGTTTGTCTAGTGATGAACAAGCAAAAGGAGTTGTAACACATTCCTCTGGTAATTTTGCTCAAGCCTTAGCATTGGCTGCTAAAAAAATTGGAGTTAAGGCTTATATTGTAATGCCAAAAAATGCACCTCAGGTTAAAAAAAATGCCGTAAAAACTTATGAAGGAGAAATCATAGAATGTGATTCAAATCCAATAGCACGTGAAGAAATGGCGGTAAAAGTTCAAAAGGAAACAGGTGCAAAATTTATTCATCCATCTAATGATGATGCCGTTATTTATGGTCAAGGAACAGCTGCGATGGAGTTGCTGGAAAATTATCCAGATTTAGATTATATATTTTCTCCTGTTGGCGGTGGCGGTTTAATAGCTGGAACTGCTTTGGCTGCACATTATTTTTCAAAATATTGTAAAGTTATTGGTGGTGAACCAATAAATGCAGATGATGCCTATCGGTCTTTATTAAGTGGAAAGATTGAGTTAAACGATTCTACAGATACCATTGCCGATGGTTTAAGAACAAATTTAGGCGATAGAAATTTTCCCATCATTAAAAAGTATGTTGAAAAAATTATGAGGGTTGAAGAAGAAGAAATTATTGCAGCCATGAAGCTTATCTGGGAGCGAATGAAGATTATTATTGAACCCTCAAGTGCTGTTGCTTTTGCTGCTTTATTAAAGAACAAAAGTGATTATAAAAACAAAAATATTGGAATCATTATTTCTGGAGGTAATGTTGATATTGCAAATCTTCCTTTTTAACAATCAATGATCTGCTTAAACTTAAATACAATTCTTAATTTTATCGAGAAATAAAACTTATGAATAATCCATATGTAAAATTAATAGTTGAAAATGGTGTAGGCTACATCACCTTTTTTCATCCCAATAGAAACTCTATGCCTAGCGACATATTGATTCTTTTAGAGAAAGCAATTTTAGAAGCAGGAAACCATGAAGATGTGACTGTAATTGTGTTAAAAAGTGGCGGCGATAGAACGTTTTGTGCTGGTGCCAGTTTTAATGAGGTTGTAACTATTCAGGATGAAAAGTCAGGAATGCAGTTTTTCTCAGGTTTTGCTAACGTCATTAATGCTATGAGAAAATGTCCAAAGTTGATTATCGGTCGTGTTCAAGGAAAAGCCGTAGGAGGTGGCGTTGGTTTAGCTGCCGCAACTGATTATTGTTTGGCAACAAAACATGCATCCATACGATTAAGCGAGTTAAGTATTGGAATAGGTCCTTTTGTTATAGAACCAGCTGTTTCAAGAAAAATTGGTAAAATGGCTATGTCTGAAATGACTATTGATGCGGAATCATTTTTTTCTCACGAATATGCAAAAGATAAAGGCTTGTATGCCGAAGTTTTTGAAACCACAGAAGCCTTAGATGAAGCTGTAAAACTATTAGCCGAAAAACTGGCAAATTATAATCCAGAGGCCTTAAATGAAATGAAAAAAATCTTTTGGGAAAACACATCTCATTGGGATTCTTTACTATTGGAACGGGCAAAAATTAGCGGTAAATTGGTATTAAGTGAGTTTACCAAAAACACTTTGAAACGATTCAGATAGTTTTTTAAACAGAAATCTTCTGGTTAACAATCTCCAAGCCATCATCAATCAACTTGCCTACTTGCGGTTTATGTTGTTTAATGGTTTCTAAATGAGACAAGCATTGATTTGCTAATTTGGTTTCATGTCCTGAAACGGCTAATTCGTAAATTTCAACCACCAATAACCAATCATTTGAATGGTTTTTAATAAGTTCTTCCAATACTTTAGTTCTTGAAATGGTTGTGTACCTACCTTCTCTGTAGTCTCTAATTTGCTGATAAAGAGCTTCTAACTGGATACGTTTAGTGGTTTTTTTAATGTGAATGGTTTGTGTTGATGGCTTATGGGTAATCAAATCAAAACTATTTAAATCTGCTGGACCACTAAATGCTGAGGCCACTTCTTTGCCTACAGCCATATCATAAATACCCATATTGGGTTCAAATAAAATGGTGTCAAAATGCTTAACCGTACAATTTTTAAAACTTACTAAAATTATTTTTCCTTGTAAATTGCGTTTCCCTGTAATAATGTCGCCGGTAACGGAAATACCACCTTCAAATTCTAAAGTAACCTTACGTTCTTCATAAATGTGATACGCACTTAAGTCTCTAGGACTCATATCTTCAATGGCTAGATTGATGCCTTTTAATTTCCCAATGGGTGAACCAAAGCCATCTTTATGGTGTTCAACGCCATGACCAATGATTTCTTTCTCTCTATAGGATAGTGCTGTTTTGCCAATCGTTTGAACGTAAATGGGTTTGCCGTTATTTTTAATAACCTTAGTAAAAATGCCTGAAATTTGAATACCGGTGCTTAATTCAATAGTGCCTAAAGCATTAGATTGGATGAGTTTTTCAATGCCTGAAAGCCCTCCGTTTCTTAATGCCATGGTATTGGCAAATTCTTCTAAAATTAAACTTAAATGTGCAAAATCTGGAGTTACATATAATTGTGGCTGAGGTTTTGTAATATCAAAATCCTTAAAAGTGGTTTCAATGGAATAGGGCATTTTCTTTACTTTATCAGTCATGCACCAGGCACTTTCACCAATAGACGATAATAAACCTGCACCATATATTTTCGGGTTTTCTGTGGTGCCTATGAGTCCATACTCCACAGTCCACCAATGCAAATTTCTTATGTGAGCCATTTCACTGGGTTCTCCCATATTCTGTTGAAGTTTTTCTACCTTTTTTTCGGCAGATTCAATATCTTTTTCTGAAGAATTTGGTGCTTCTTTAATAATGGATAAATGTCTGACAGCTTCATACAACTCATAATCTTTGGCTGAAGAGATGGCTTTGCAACCAATTTCGCCAAAACGCCTTAAATACTCTGCATATTCAGGATTTGCAATAATGGGCGCATGTCCAGCACCTTCATGAATAATATCTGGAGCTGGTGTGTAATCAATATGTTCTAACTGCCTGATATCACTTGCAATGACTAAAACATTGTAGGCTTGAAATTCCATAAAGGCATTGGGAGGAATAAAGCCATCAACCGCTACGGCTGCCCAGCCAATATCTTTTAAAATGCGGTTCATGCCATACATGTTAGGGATGGTTTCAATTGAAATACCAGTTTTCTGCAAACCTTCTAAATAAGATTTATGAGCTACTTTACTCAAAAAATCAACATTTTTACGCATCACATAGCGCCAAACGGCTTGATCAATGGCAGAATAATCCTCATAATTTTGAGGTTTTATAAACTGGCGTAAGTGTTTAGGCAACCGGTTTAAAATAGGGTTTGATTCTATTGAGTTATCCATGGTTGTTTTTAAATGTGGTTTTAAGTAAAAATACAAATAATGAATAAAAATTTGAAAGGCATGGTGTTAAATAAAAAAAGCGATTCAAATTTGAATCGCTTTAGTAATAGGTTATTGTCCCATTCCTGGTGGATATTTCTCCATAATTTTTGCAACAAATTCTTTAATACGTTCTTCTTTTTTCTCCATATTTCTGCTTAAATAACCAGTACCCATACCTTGCCAAACCAGTTCTTTCTTATTGGCATCAATCAGGTCAATAAAAAGAGTGCCTTCTGTTGTTGTTGAAACATTGGGTTGTTGATTCCAACCCCAGCCCCAGCCCGGACCATAGCCGCCCCAACCCCAAGCACCATAACCCCAGTAATTGTTGTAAACATCAACACGTTGGGTTGATTTGGTAAATAAACTTATCAGTAAATCTGGATTTTCAGATTTGGTAAAGCCTTTTGCTAATAGTTCTGTTTCAATAGCACGAAGTATTCTGCGTTTATCTAAATCACTTATTTCTGCTTTATCAATGCCGGTCTTAAAAAATGCGAAGGTTTTGTAATTGTTAAAGTCGGCATTTTTATCAAAATCTGTAGCAACTCTAACAGAGCTACAAGATGTTATTACCATTAGAATTGCTAAAAGAGGTAATGTTTTTAGTAGATTTTTTACGTTGCTTATTTTAAATATGAGCTCACGTACTTGTTTTAGTTTTTTCATAGTGCAATTTTATTAGTTATTAAATTTAATAAACAAGTATCAAAAATTAAAGAATAGTTCAAACTTCTTATGGTTTAAAGTATTTTGAATGTAATTTTTAAACACATTTTATCTTAAAATAGTATCAATAATTATACCAAATGAGATATTATTTGCATTGGTTTAGCTTTAAAGTTAAATCTATGATTTTTTTGTAAATCCATAGGGGCAATGTCTGCAATGACTTTCACAGCAATAGCCTCTTTTTAAAAGGTATTGCTCGGTAAAACATCTGTATCCTTCTGGTGTTAAATAATAATCTCCCTCTTCAATAGGAATAATTTTCTTCATAGTATCACAAAGATAATGTAATTTGGATTGATTTTTGAATAGGTATATTTATGATTTTATGTTATAAATATTTAGTTCCTAAAGGCTACATTGGTCTTACCATTTTTCCATTTATTTTTTTAAAGGACAAAAAGTTTAAGACTCACATAGAATTAATCAATCATGAAAAAATTCATATAAAGCAGCAATTGGAATTTTTAATATTACCTTTTTTTGTTTGGTATGGTATTGAATTTTTGGTTAGATTTTACCAATATAAAAGTTGGCATTTGGCTTATATAAATATTTCTTTTGAAAGAGAAGCCTTTGCCAATGAATGCAAAGTAAACTATCTAAATGAAAGGAGATTTTGGCAATTTTTAAAGTATCTTCGTGCTCATGATGTTTCAGTTAAATAAAAGTATAAATCAACCCATTAAAATATCTAAAAAACATGGTGTTGAGTTATTTTTAAAACGAGAGGATGAGATTCACCATTTTATTTCTGGTAACAAGTACAGAAAGCTAAAATACAATGTTGAAGAGGCCAAAAACTTAAAAGCAGATACCTTGTTAACCTTTGGTGGTGCTTATTCAAATCACATTGCAGCCACAGCTTTTGCCGGAAAGGAATTAGGTTTTAAAACCATTGGAATTATAAGAGGTGATGAGCTTAAAGATAAGATTAAAACCAATGCTACGTTATTATTTGCACAGGCTTGTGGCATGCAGTTTAAGTTTGTTTCAAGAGAGATTTTTAGAGAGAAACATACGGCAGCATTTATGGAGGCTTTAAAAAATGAATTCGGTGAGTTTTATCATTTACCAGAAGGTGGAACCAATGTATTGGCTATAAAAGGATGTGAGGAAATACTAACGACAGACGATTTGGATTTTGATTATGTGTCCTGTGCCATTGGAACAGGAGGAACCATTTCAGGAATCATAAATAGGTCTCAAAAGAATCAACAAATTTTAGGATTTCCAGCCTTAAAAGGGTCGTTTTTAAAGGAAGATATTAGTAAATTTGTCAATAAACAAAATTGGCACATATTTGAAGATTACCATTTTGGTGGGTATGCAAAAGTGAATAAGGAATTGGTTCAATTTGTAAATCAATTTAAAAAAGACAATAACATTCCATTAGATCCTGTTTATACTGGAAAAATGATGTTCGGAATTTTTGATTTACTTGAAAAAGATTATTTCAAAGTAGGCTCAAAAATTTTAGCTATTCATACAGGTGGTTTGCAAGGAATTCCTGGTATGAATGCCGTTTTAAGAAAAAAGAAAATGCTTATAATTGATTAGTATGATAAAAAAGATTGTATTGTTTTTGTTTTTAGGAATGATAATGGTTGGTTGTGGTTCTAAAAAAGCAATAACAAGAAAAAACACATCAAAAAAGACAAACACAGAAAGCGTAACAAAAGCTGAAACAGTTAACGATGTTCAAGTTGTGGATGCTAATGAATCTGTAGTAATAGAACCTGTTAGAATTAATTCAACTGAAGATTATTTATCAAGGTTCAGTGCCATTGCACAAGAAGAAATGAGGTTATATGGTATACCAGCCAGTATAACATTAGCACAAGGTATTTTAGAGTCTAACTCTGGCAAAGGCCGACTTTCCGTTGAGGCCAATAATCACTTTGGCATAAAGTGTCATGATTGGACTGGTGCAAAAATTTATCATGACGACGATGAAAAAAAAGAATGTTTTAGAAAGTATAACGATGCAAAATACTCTTACAGAGACCATTCATTATTTTTAACAACACGAAAACGGTATTCAAAGCTGTTTGATTTAAGTGCAGATGATTATAAAAGGTGGGCCAGAGAATTGAAAGCTGCTGGATACGCAACCGATAGAAAATATCCAGATAAACTCATTTCTTTAATTGAAAGATACGAACTGTATAAACTTGATAATGAAGTTCTTGGTGATAAAAAAAGCCTGTATTATAATGAGAAAGAAAAAGACTCTGCATTAACCCATATAGTGGTTAAAGGAGATACGTTATATTCAATTTCCAGAAAATATAATGTAACGGTGCAAGCATTACAAGATTTAAACAAACTAAAAGGAACGGACATTAACATAGGGCAAGAATTATTAATAAGTCCGTATTAAAACCAGTACAAAAAGTTATGAATTATAAGCGAAGTAGTATATTATTTGCACAAGCAGAAGCCGTTATTCCAGGTGGTGTGAATTCACCAGTAAGAGCATTTAAAGCAGTAGGAGGAACGCCTATTTTTGTAAAAAAAGCTAAAGGAGCCTATTTATATGATGAAGATGGTAATATCTTTATTGATTATATAAATTCTTGGGGACCCATGATTTTAGGTCATGCTTATCAACCCGTAGTAGAAGCTGTAATTGAAAAGGCTAAAAATGGAACATCTTTTGGTATGCCAACCGAAATTGAAACTCAAATTGCAGAACTGGCAGTTTCCATGGTGCCCAATATTGATAAGATTCGTTTTGTTAATTCAGGAACAGAAGCTTGTATGAGTGCTATCAGACTCGCTCGGGGTTTTACAGGAAAAGATAAAATTATAAAATTTGTAGGTTGTTATCATGGGCACAGCGATTCGTTTTTAATTCAAGCTGGAAGTGGCGCCGTTACTTTTGGTTCGCCTAATAGTCCTGGCGTAACCCAAGGCACTGCTAAAGACACGTTACTTGCAACCTATAACAATATTGATCATGTAAAGGAACTTTTAGAAGCCAATACAGGTGAAATAGCTTGTGTTATTATTGAGCCAGTGGCTGGAAATATGGGTTGTATTCCTCCTAAAGACGGTTTTTTGCAAGCGTTAAGAAATCTTTGTGATGAATATGGCATTTTAATTATTTTTGACGAAGTCATGACGGGTTTCAGACTGGCCAAAGGTGGTGCTCAAGAACTTTTTAACATCCATGCAGATATTGTTTGTTTTGGAAAAGTTATTGGTGGAGGTTTACCCGTTGGTGCCTTTGCTGCAAGAGAGGAAATTATGAATTATTTGGCGCCTTTAGGACCCGTATATCAAGCAGGGACTTTAAGCGGAAATCCGTTGGCAATGGCAGCGGGTTTAGCAATGCTTCAAACACTTAATAACGACCAAGACGTGTTTAAAAGATTGGCTGATAAAACAGCGTATTTGCACGAAGGATTTAGTAAGGTTTTAAATGAAAATAACATAGTGCATACTATAAATAGAGTAGGCTCTATGATTTCAATTCATTTTGCAAAAGATGAAGTAGTTGATTTTGCTACTTCAGCTAAAGGAAATAACGAGACTTTTAAAAAATTCTTTCATGGTATGTTGCAAGAAGGCATTTATATTGCACCTAGTGCTTTTGAAACTTGGTTTATTACAGATGCTTTAACGTATGATGATCTTGATAAAACCATACAAGCTGTTAAAAAAGTATCGAGCATGTTATAAATTAAAAAGCCTTTCCAAATTTCGGAAAGGCTTTACAAACTAAACCAACTAACTAACCAATCAATCTAAAAAAATTATTTTTTTGGATCTCTGTTTTTAAATCCTTTTTCAAATTTATCATTCATTTGCGCTTGATTTTTTTCCCATTTAGCATATTGATCTTCATTCAAAATCTTTTTCATTTTTGCTTTCATCTCAATTTTGCGGTCTAAACGGGTATTCATTATTTTTAAACGCTCTTCTTTTGAAGGTTTTTGAAAATTGCTGCTTTCTTTTTGAGCCATCCTAGTTTCCCGCATTGATTTTCTGTCTTTGGCATTCTCAAGATTTATTTTTTGAATTTCTTTTTGTTGTGATTCATTTAAATCTAAATGTAAAGTCATTTTTTTGGTTTGAAGCGTTGCCATTTCATCAGGAGTAAGGTCTTGAAATCTCTCCATTTTTGAACCTCGCTCTTTATTTGGGCGTTCATTTCTTTCTTGTGCAGTTGCTTGTATAGCAATAAATGCAAGGGCAACCATTAGTAATTTTTTCATGATATAATTTTTAAGAGTTTCTTGATTTTAAGACCATAAAATTTTAAAAAGGTTTAAACAAGACTTATGGTTTAACTAAGAATTAACAGAAACAATCGTTGTAGGGAAAAATTATTTTAAAATAGGAAAAGAGAGGCTAATACCTGTTTGAACATCTGGTGCGTTATTCACTCTAAAGTCTTCTTTAAAATATAAAGATAGTTTGTATTCTGGCCGCCCATAAGTGTAAATAAAAGTCCAATAAGACAAGGCTTTGTAAAGGGTAGAAAAGCCATGTTGCCACCCACCATTAATTTCCGCCCAATTACCAATTAACCGGTAATAATTAGATTCCTTTAGTTTATTAAATCTGGACTGTATTTGATAGTTTACCCCAAAAGAATGATAATTTTTTTTCTTTGTGTAATGGGTGTATTCCAGCTCACTTTCTATACTTGCTAAATACTGATTGTTTCCTAAGTCTATTACATCATCAAATTTAATGATGTTTTTACGTAATAGGCTGCTGCCAATCCCAATATGAAACTCGTTATGGTTTTTAAAGATATATTTTTTAATACCGTTTAAAGAGATTCCTATATCTAGTGATGGATTAAATTTTGAGGTATTAATTCCGAAGTGTGAGCCAATATTTAGGTATAAATGTTTAAATTTATTATTTAATAGGGTTGGGTAATAAAAATAATTAGTTTCTATACCACTAATAATAAAATCATTTTCATGAAGTTCTAAAACGTTTCCATTTCTGTCTGTATATTTAAAATTAACCTGATTTAAACCGTAAAAGCGTCTTCCATAAGGGTCTTCACCGCCAGCAATGTTGCTATGAAACCATTCTATAGGTTGGTCGCCAGTAAAAACCGAAAATGGATTTTTGCCTTTTGTTATCAAATGAGAACGTATAGAAATATCGATCTCATTTTTATTGTTTATTGGAATGTTTATGTTAAATCTAAATTCTTTAATGACAGCATCGACAATGATGTTCATATAATCTGCCGGTGTTGCTTCTTGATTTATAAAGTTAAAATTTCTGTAATACCAAATAAGTTGGCTTTGCTCTTTTTGAACGGCGGGATCTTTGGGTATATAGGTTTCCAAAAATGGATGAAACGTGTTTCCACTAGCGTAATTTAAGCTTACTGAGGTATTAAGATTTGGTGAAAGTTTAAAATTTTGATGGATTCTTGAACTAAAAACACCAAAGTGATGTAAGGCTAAAATACTTGGCTTGTCTATGCCGTTTTTTAACGAAACACTATCCTTTTGCTGCGCCAAAGTTGTAAACATGAATAAGATTGTAATGAAGAAAAATAATCTTTTTAGCATAGACCAAAAATATTCAAAAATTAGTTACAATTCTTAAATAATTCTTAAATGATTCTGTATTAGTGTTAAACATTGTTAATACATGGTAACTTTTTTGGGTTGAGATAGTCTATATAGTACAAAACAAAAATAAGTATAATATAAATTTAATTAAAATGATAAAATCGGCCTTAATATTTAGTTTGTCGGCATTGCTTAATACAACAACAGTTAGTAGTACAACGCTTAGCACTTATAGTGAAAAATATACTAATGAAATCAATGAATTACAAGATGATTTAGATTGGAGTAAAATTGAACTTGAAGAAATAGAGGAAGACGTAGAAATAGGTTTTGACACCAAAGCATACTTGCCTGAAAATTTTAATCCCTTAAAAGGGAAATATGATTTACATTGGGATAAGATTGAATTGATTCAATTAGATGAAGAAGTTCAGTTAAATTTTAATACTAAAACTTATCTACCAGAAAACTTCAACCCATTAAAAGGGAAATATGATTTAAATTGGGATACTATTGAATTGGTAGATTTAGAAGAAGAAGTAAGTTTAAACTTTGATACTAAAAAGTATTTACCAGAAGGATTTGATTCCAGTAAAAACATGCATTCATCTGAAAAAGTATTATAACCAAATTTCAATTAAAATGGAATAAAAAAAGGAACCAAATTTTTTGGTTCCTTTTTTGTTTTTTTTGTATTTATTTTTATAATATTTCAACCATTAAATCATCTCCTATCTTTTCAACTTTTGCCAATTTGTGTTTGGTCAAGCCTTTAATGCCTTTGTCCCAGGCTTTATTACTTAATTCAGATTTTAATTTAAGGTCATTTAAAAGCAAGCTTTTATGAGCTTTTAAAATAGTTAAAATCACTTTTTCGCCTTCGCTTAATTCAACTGCCTTTTTTTCCGGACGCATTTGAGGGAAAAACAATACTTCTTGAATGGATGCATTATTCG
>PFKE01000091.1 GCA_002784145.1 Flavobacteriaceae bacterium CG_4_10_14_3_um_filter_33_47
CACAAAGGATATTGCCACCGCAACTACCATTAAATACCATTTAGATTCTAAATATTTTTTATAAGGAATGTTTTGGCTCATAAGCAGTTTATAGTATTCACTATCCCAAGAAGGCACTAATTGTCCAAATGTCATTAAAAACCCGCCTGTAACAAACATAGAGGCAAAAGCTAAAAAAGCTGGCATGTTTTGATACACTTCTTGGGTGTAAAATATCAATCCATAAAATAAAAATAAAAACGACATCATTAACACTTGTTTTGGTCTGGCATTGCGAAGAATTAAACGCACGTCGTTTTTAAGAAAAACGGCAATGCTTCCAAAACGATTCATCCAAGATAAATCCATGTTGTTTACTTTTTCTGCTTTTTTAGAAATGGTTCCATCTAAATAAAACCCTTTTTTAATGGCATTAAAATTTATTTTATAAAGCGTAAGCGTTAAAACTATGGGGATTATAACCAAATATGGATGATTATATAAGGTATTGAAGGCAAGGCCAATAGGTTCAGACACTTTAAATATTTGGTATATTTCCAACCCTATAAACAATGCTAAGACACTAACTATTATATAGAAAAACGTATTGTTTTTATTAATTAAAAAGTTAATAAAATTTATAGTCAAGGTTAAAACCATGACCAACACAAACCAACATAATACATTAATTACAGGATATCCTTCGGCCAAAAGCACGATGCTAAACGGTAAAAAAATGAAAAGCGGTAAGAAGTTAAAAAAGGAAAGAGTTGTTTTGCCTAGTAAATAATGAATAACCGTTTCTCGTTTTATAGGAATAGTCATGAGTGGTTTAATATTCATTACTGGTAATTGTTGCATAAAAAACCGAATGATTAAATCGAATAAAAACCAATAAATTAAAAAATTGTTCATGGTTATCATAGGATCTATCTCTGGAACAGCTTTTCTTAAGATAAAGAACATGCCTATACCGAGAAAAATGGCAGCACCTCCAAAATATATGGCTGCAAAAAACAAAAGTATTTTAATAGCAATTCCTTTTTGGAAATAGGAAGCTCTTGTAAACTGTTTCCACTCTAAACTTAAAAAACGTTTAATCATAATTTTAAATTAGGGTTTGAAAATAAAAATTTGTGGCTGTCTGAAAAGTAATTTTTATGTCATTGCGAGAGAGCCTGTACTGAGCGCAGTCGAAGTAAAACAATCTTTATGTTATTAGTAATCAATAAAAAGATTACTTCACTTTGTTGGTAATGACGACTATTATTTACTTTTCAGAAAGCCTCATTAATAAAATTA
This sequence comes from Flavobacteriaceae bacterium CG_4_10_14_3_um_filter_33_47, assembly GCA_002784145.1. Taxonomy (GTDB): domain Bacteria; phylum Bacteroidota; class Bacteroidia; order Flavobacteriales; family Flavobacteriaceae; genus Yeosuana. The sequence goes on from PFKE01000091.1 coordinate 1,282, forward strand.
ACTAATTGTATTTTTGAGCAATACCAGACACTTCCATCCCCCAAGACTGGCCAAACATCATCGCTTTTTGAGATAATCCAACTTGTTTTTCAGCTAATTTTTTTCCTAAACTAGTATTATAAAAAACAACTAATTCTCTTATTTCATCTTGTGTAAATTCTGCCATGTACAAGTCGGCCATTTTATCGTATAGTCCATCTAATGTTCCCATTGCCTCTTTGGTATACGCTTCTTTGTTTGCTTCAGAAACACCTGCACCTATTTGAGCAATGGCGTTTTCAAAAGCCGTAGCCGCACCGGTGATTTTCAAAAACTCAACGGTTTCATTTTTAAAGTCTGCGTTGTCTTGGGCTTGTGTAGCGACTGCTACTAGAAACAAACATACTAGTACTATTTTTTTCATTGTTTTTGTTTTAATGGTTAATGTTAATTGTGATATATGTATAAATAGATTTAGAAATGTTACAAGTTTAGTGAAAGTTTATATTCTGGGTGTTCTTTTGATAATTTTTCTTTTAGTTTGGGGGATACCACTTTAACGGATACATAAAATAATAAAATGTAAATAACCGCACATACAGAAAAAGACAATGTTGCCAATGTGTCCCATTGTCTATCAAAATTTATAAGAGGCATATATATTCCAATATTTAATAAATGTATAAACCCACCCAATTGAGCGATCACCTTTTCAAACAACCATTTTTTACCTGTTTTTCTATGAGTTTTCTTTATTTTATTTGATTCTTTTAAATTGTAAATGAAAAAAAAGCATAAAATACCTGCCATAAAAAAAATTACAGCATATTCAGTATTTCTTGAATATTGAAGAATATGATACAAACCCCAAACACCAAAACCCGTTAATATTATTTTTGGAAGCTTAAAATAGCCCTTTAAGTATCTCCATACTTCTTTTCGGTAATACTTTTCCAAAGCGTTGGTTTTTTCCTCAACAATACCAGAAAACCCGAAGATTCCAAATTTTTTAAATTCATTTTTCAAAGCTTCATCAAAATTTAAATGAGGATTTTCTTGCCATTGTGCCTCAACTCCATTTGCCAAATGATCTACGATTTCTGTTTGAACATCATACCACTCTACAAAGTGCTTTCTTGTAAAGGCATAAAGATCTTCTATTTGCTCTTGATTGACTTTCATTTACAGAACACTTTTATATTTTAAGTGATATTCTTTTTTAAACTGAAAAAAAACTTGCATTAATAGAACAAGTGAGAAAATTAAAAAAGATGTTACTATAGTTATTTGTAGAGATTGTTCTGAAAGAACCATTTTGCGAAATATCAAACCTTGAAAATATAAATTAATGATTTGACCGATAAGTATAAAATAAATTGCTATTCGTTCTATAGATGAAAAACGCATGTTTTTGTTTCTTCCTATAAACCTATATACTCCAGCAAAAAGTAAAAAAACAACAAATGGTAAAGCACGCAAAACTTGAAAAAACAGATTTAGCTCTAAAAATTTATTTAAAAAAAACAAACTTAGGAATGTAGTAATTAATATAAATACCGCTTTTATCGAAAAAACATTTTTAACTAGAGCCCTTAAAATTTTCTTATCGCAAGCCTTATAATATTTATGGTTATCTTTTAACAGATCTACTTTATTTTTAACCATATAATCTTTAAAAATATAGTAAAAATCTCTGTTGTCTCCTTCATTGATTATAGATTCAATTTCCGAAGCCACATGATCTACCATTTCAATTCTAATATCAGAAAAAACAATATCAGAATTTTTTAAATACGTATCAATAAACGCTATGTCTTCTTTAGAAAGCTTTTGCATTATTCAAGTATTAATTTAGGGCTTACCAAAGCTTGCATGGTTTTTATATAATCTTGCAACTCACTTAATTTATTAACGGTTTCTTTCGTGCCTTGTTCGGTAAGTTTATAATATTTCCGCAACCGGTTATCTACTTTAACAACCTCAACATCCAATAAGCCATCGGCCTCTAGCTTATGAAGTGACGGATACAGCGCGCCCTCGGTAATTTTAAGTTCGCCTTTTGTGAGTTCTTTTACTTTTTGGGTAATCTCGTAACCATACATCTTATCGTGTTCTTCAAGAAGCTTAAGAATAATGGTGGTTAAACTGCCTTTGTATAAATTAGAATTTCCCATACATCAAATATACATAAATTTCTTATGCATAAGAATTATGGGTATTATTTTTTTACAGAATCTTTATGAATGTGTTAACGCTTTACTACTTTTGTAAAAAAAAGAATCCATGTCTTCATTTCATAAACTTTCCATTCAGGAAATCACCAGAGAAACCAGTAAATCAATCAGCATCACTTTTAATGTTCCCAATCATTTAAAACAAGTTTTTTCTTTTAAAGCTGGACAATATATCACATTAAAAACCAATCTTGACGGCCATGAAGTAAGACGCGACTATTCGTTGTGTTCTTCTCCTAAAAGCGACGAACTTAAAGTGGCTATTAAAGAAGTAAAAGATGGCACTTTTTCTGCTTATGCCAATAACTCTCTTAAAATTGGAGATGTTTTAGAAGTAGCACCACCCAAAGGCCGTTTTGTTTTTGAGCCTAATGACTCTAAAACCAAAAACATTGCTTTGTTTGCTGCTGGAAGCGGCATTACGCCTGTTTTAAGTATTATAAAATGTGCTTTAGAAGAAGAAATTTACAGTAAAGTTATATTGGTGTACGGAAACAAAACCACTAGAGACACCATGTTTTTAAACGAGCTTTTAGAATTAAAGCATCAATATAAAGGCAGATTCTCCATTCAATTTGTGTTTAGTCAAACCCAAGAAGATGATGCTATTTTTGGTAGAATTGAAAAAAGCACTGTAAATCTTATTTTAAAGAATAAATATAAGCATATTGATATTGATGCCTTTTATCTTTGTGGTCCAGAAGCGATGATTCATACCGTGAAACAGGTGCTTTCTGACCATGGTGTTAAAGATGATAGAATTCATTTTGAACTTTTTAAAGCTGCAAAACCCGTTGATATTGTTGAAAAAGACCTTGTTGAAAGTGGTAATACTAAAATTACCATCATTGTGGATGATGAAGAGACCACGTTTGAAATGTCTCAAAAACAAACCCTTTTAGAAGCCGCATTGGATGAAGATTTAGATGCACCCTATTCATGCCAAGGAGGCATTTGTAGCAGTTGCTTAGCACGCATAAAAGAAGGCGAAGCTACTATGAGACAAAATAATATTTTAACTGAAAAAGAAGTAGCGGAAGGCTTGGTTTTAACTTGTCAAGCACATCCAACAACACCAACGATTGTGGTGGATTATGATGATATTTAGTTAGAACAATAGGATTGTAAGAACGCTTTGCTTTTAGATTTTTAGATGATTCTTCTTGGAATTTAAATAATAGCTTTTATTTTTTGAATGACAGTCTCTGGCGAAATACTTCTTGAAGCCTCTTTGTAATCTTCTGGATATTTGTTTCCATAAACAGAGGTTGGAATTTTATAAAATTTTTCTCTGTTTGACAGCAAGGCGTAATCGCTTGGTTGATTAAACGGTGCAAACCCGGCATATGGATGCGTTACGCCCCAAATAGTCACTACTTTTACACCCAACATGGCAGCTATGTGTGCATTTCCAGAATCCATAGACAACATAACATCTAAGTTTGATATAATATCTAATTCTTCATCAAGACTTAATTTTCCTGCAAGGTTTTTAACATGATTGAAAGCAGATTCAAAATCATTTAAAATGGAGATTTCTTTAGAGCCGCCTCCAAACAGTAAAATACTATATTCTTTTTCTAAGGTACCAATGACTTGTTTCATGAGGTCTAGCGGATACATTTTACTTTCATATGCTGCAAAAGGAGCGATGCCAACAACTTTCCTATTACCATTCCCAATGATACCTTCAAGCTTTTTACTTAAAATGGCCTTCTCTGGAAACTTTGGATTTGATAAATTAATAGGAAATCCTAGCTTTTCAAACACTTCAGCATAACGTTGATGCGTGGTTTTAAGAGGTTCAAAGATAACCCCGGAAATTAAGGCGTCTTTAATGCTTCTTCCTTTATCAATGGAAGCAAAGTGTTTATATTTTAAAAACTTTTTTAAAATTTGGCTCCTAAGAACATGGTGCAAATCGGCAACGGCAAAAAATTTGTTTTCTTTGTTTAGTTGGTTGGCTAATTTATAAAGCCCCAGAACGCCTTTGTGTTCGTCTTTAACTTGAGCAGCCACAAATGACACATTCTTTAAATCTCTAAAAAAAGGTTTAAAAAATTCCTTGGAAAGTACCGTGATTTTAAATTCGGGATGTTGATTCAATAATGCTCGTAATACAGGTATTGCCATGGCAACGTCTCCCATTGCTGAGAGTCGAATAACCAGGATGTTTGTGTCTTTCTTTGGCATGAATTTTCAGTTGAAAAAGTCTTCGACAAGCTCAGACTGACCACCATAATACCTTTTTACTTTTGAGAGCGAAGTACCGGATTTAGCTCTTCATCATTGTACATTTTCATTTGTTTGTAAACCTTCATGTACTTATCTCCTTTTTCAATATCACTTAGTAAAGTGTCTATAGCTGTTGATAAATCAACTCTTTGCTCAAGCAAAATTTCTAACTTTTTTTGGCAGGCATTTCTATGAGATTCCGAAGCGTCTTTTCGTGTGGCTTCTTCATTCATGTGATATATTTTCAACGCTAAAATGGACAATCTATCAATACCCCAAGCAGGGCTTTCTGTGTTAATGGTCGCATTTGCTTTAGGTGTAACTTCTTTGTATTTATTTAAAAAATAGCTATCAATATACTCAACCATATCGGTTCTATCTTGATTGGAGGCATCTATTTGACGTTTTAACGTTAAGGCCGCCACAGGGTTTATTTGTGGGTCTCTAATAATGTCTTCATAATGCCACTGAACCGTATCAATCCAGCACTTTCTGTATAACAAATGTTCTAATAAATCACTTTCGTCATAGTTGTTTTTAAACGGCTGATCCACCGAATTGATTATATGATATTGTGATATAACCTCTTGAAAAATAGCATTCGCTTT
>PFKE01000147.1 GCA_002784145.1 Flavobacteriaceae bacterium CG_4_10_14_3_um_filter_33_47
TATCAACATTCCAACACCACACAACCATCATTATGAGATAATTAAAAAATAAATATTAACTTTGGAGAACTAGGCTAGTGCTTTTCATAGGAGTCGGTGTTGGCCACTGGCTTTATTTTAATAATCTTGAACTAAAACTTCAGTTGGAATATGTAGATTTGTGTTAAGTTTTCTTATCATATCCAAAGTCAATTTTCTTTTTTTATTTAGGATTTCACTTACTCTGCTTTTAAAGCCAACAATTTCTGCTAAATCTTTTTGATTCATTCCCATTTGTTCCATTCGGAACTTAATTGCCTCGATTGGGTCGGGCATTCCAATCGGGAAATTCTCATTTTCAAATCGGTCAATTAAGATTGAAAGAATTTCCAATTCATCGCCTTCTTCCGTTCCTTTTTTGGCATCAAAAATATCCTCAAGTCTGTCGAGTGCTTTTTGATAGTCTTTTTCGTTTCTAATCGGTAATATTTTCATAATCAGATGTTATTTGCGTCAATTTTGTCGTATTCTGTGTGAGTTCCAATAAACCTTATCCAACATATTCCGTATTCAAAGTTGAATTTTACAATCAAGCGATAATTATTGCCTTTGATGTTGTAAACAATTCTATTGTCTTTTAAAATACTCGCACTTGGATATTCATTCTTTAAATCGTTAATGTTTTTCCATTCGGATTTTTCGGTTTCCCTATACCACGATTTTAATTGTTCTTCACAATCAGCGTGTTTTTCCCAAAAGTCTCGTAAAGTTCGTTTCGCTATTACTCGCACATTATACTTGTTTGTTGCAAATATACTAAAAAAGTTACCATTTTGGTAATTAACTCAATATTTTTTCAACTTGCAGCTAACGAGATGATATGAGTTTTTTTATTTATATCAGCAGTTAAACTAAGTTAGGGTTTTTAGTTAAAAATAACCATACGCACGAGTGCGTATTTTCAACAAAAGAAAGTTAATAATAATTAAAAGATAATTACTCCTAATAGCTATTGGAGAAGCAAAGACAACACCAACCGTCTTTACCAGAAATGAGACAGGAATGACATAGTAATCTCATTTATTGAGCCATAATTAAACAGATTGCTAGACTTAGACATTCTTGTGAGACGTCGAAAAAATTGCCATACGTTGTTTACTCTGGAAATGTGATGTGCTGGTAAGCACCTAAATCTGGAGATGCTGTTCTGTTTACGTTTAAAATATCAAAAGGCACTTGGCTAGAAAATACGGTATTTCCTTTGTTGTTAGCTGCTGAATCATCACCAATCATTAATTCATTCAAAAAGGCATCTTTAAAATCTGGGTTTTGGTTAAAGAGGTTGCCTTCGTAATGTGTTATATCATTAAAATCGTAATTGGCGCCTGTAAAGTTGTTGTTGGTATCTTCAAAACGGATTAAACAGTTGGTGAATTTAAAATTGAAAGTCACCGCATCATCTTCTAGTTCATCCAGTAAAATCTCAGGATTATCATTACCGTAAATGATACAATTATTAAAATTGGCTTCGGTTAAATCGGCCAGAACAGCATTATTATCTTCATCAACGAGAAAGTTATTTAACAACACTGAAGGAAATTGCCTGAAACTATTATCCCAGTAATTGGCAATGGTGCAATGGGTAAAATTGTATTTACCGCCAATGGTACCAGCAAATGAGGATTGCCCGGACTTATTTATCACCAGATTTTCTGCTTTGATTGAGGTGTTTCTTCCCAGAATTCCAAAGGCACTGGAGTTGTAAATTTGTGAATTGGTAATGGTAAGTTTATCATTGGTTTCATTAGGATTGCCATCACATAAAATACCAACGGTTGCATTTTTTATGGTGGTGTAATTTATGCTGTTGTTAAGACTGCCATCAAACAACCAGATGGCACTCCATTGTCCTGGCCTATCTGAAAAACCAGGTTCTAAACGGTCGCCTTCAAAAATAACTTCGTTTTCCAGCAAGTCTTGGTCGGCACTTGATGCACCATTGATATTAATAGAAGCACCATCAGTCACCAAAAGACCGGAATTACTATGAAAATGCAAGCGAGCTCCAGGATTTATGGTTAAAGTTTGGCCATTAGGAACGGCAGCAAATCCGTAAATAACGTAGGGTTTTGTATTGGTAAAAGTTAATTCGGAAGGTAATAATTCGCGACCTTGAATGTCTGTTTCCACGGGTTCGCCATCCATGGTAAGGGTTAAGGTTTCAATAACTTTGGTGGTGTTATCGCGATTGGGGAAAATAAATACCGCATCTTGAACCAGCGTAACCAACTCTACTTTTTGGAGCTTGCTCCCGGCATCAAATTCAATTTGGTCTGTGTAAAGATATTGTGTGGTGTTTGCAACATTGGTAATATCAACCGTGGTTTCAATAAAAATAAAAATGCTGTCTTTGGCAAGAATTTCAATATTTTCAAAAACTTTTCCTGCCACGCCATCTACATTCAACCGGTAAGCAGAAGCTTCTCCTAAACCTAATTTAACCGTTGGAATTACTATATCATTATTGCTTTTGTTAAACACTTTTAGGTTGAAAGTGCTGGAACCAATGTTGGTAAAAACGGTATCTAAATAAACCGTGTCTTTTGAAAATTGAAGATTTCCGTTACTTGGAGAAAACTCTAAATCTTTTCGGCAGGAACTCCAAACTAACAAGATGGATAAAGTAAAAGTAAAATATAAGATTCTTTTCATGTAACAAATATAAATGTTAGCATTTAATATTGATTATTTTTTCTATAGGAAATCATGCAAATAAATTGGTTATCTCTTTGGTAATTCTAACTGGTCGCTTTGTTTGGGCATTCATCAGGCACCAGGTAGTTTGAGATTTAGCTACTAATAGGTTATTATGGCTAATTTCCACAATGCGTGTACAGGTTGCTGCTTTATATTGGGCAATGTAAGTCTTTATTTTAAGGGTATTTTGTAAGAAAGCTGGATTTTTATATTCAATATTATGATTGAGCATTACCCAAAAATAATTTTCTAAAACAGTTTTTGAGGCCCCTTTTTGCCAATGTTGTTTGGCAACATCCTGAACCCATTGTACATATTTAACATTGTTAACATGGTTGAGTTCATCCAAATCTTCGGAAGTGACTGTTATAAAAGTTTCAAATACCTGCATGTAACCAATGTTTAAGCAAAAATAGGCCTATTTTATTTAACTTGGATTGGTTGTTTGGTTTTTAAAGACATTAAAATGATCAAACCTTAAATAGTTATACAAAACGCGTACCATATATAAAAGAGCCTTTCGAAATGTATGTTTTGATGTCTTCGATAAGCTTAGACCGGCATTTTATTGCTAATTTGACAATAAATGATCATTAAAAAATCATTTTTTACCTAACAAATAGCAAAAACACAAAATAGTTTACAGTCCCTACTTCGGGCTCTGCCCCGGGGTAGTTTTATTATATTCTTTTAAAGGTTAGAGTATTTAATTTTTTTTGAGTCGCCTAGAAGGTATGTAAATTATTCTAGCACTTTTAATGTGAGTCTTGCCTAGAACATCTGGAGCATCTGCAGCATTGCCCCTTAAGGTTATTGAAAATGTTCCGAAGTTATCTATCTTAACCATATCCGCCTTGTGCTAAAGTTTCACCAATTACACCGGTCATTGCCATAAGTACTCCATAGCAATCACTAACACTTAAACTAGATCTGCTTGAAATAATATCGGCTAAACGTTCTAAATCTATAGTGCCTTGGCTTACGGCACAAGGGTAATATTTTATTTGTGGTGGGGTAGCAATATTATTTTGCTTTGCTACCATTTTAAATTATATAGCCATGTTTTTTTTTAAATAAGTTAAATATAATAAATTTCACTAGAGGTTTTTATGGTTTCTTGTAGGGAAACAGTAAAATATATATGGTTAACTTAAAAGGGGTTTAAGTTGGTCAAGATTTTCAAACACAACTTGGTTTATTAATTCAATAACAGATTATAAAACTTAGGGTGTTCTAAGGTTAAAAGGTTATAAGGTGTAAAGTATAAGTTAGAAGGGATTAACGGTTAATGAACAATGAATTTTGAATGATAAAAGATATCATTAGGCAAACATGATTAAAATATGTTAATTTGTAATTTAAATTTTAATAGGATTACAAGATTGAATACATTATTGGAAGATACGGATTGGCTTTATACCATATCTGCAAAAAAAAGGGCGATTCATCTTAATTTTAAAGAGATTTGGCGGTATCGGGATTTGTTGTTATTGTTTGTTAAACGTGATGTTGTAACGCTTTATAAACAGACGATTTTAGGGCCGTTATGGTATTTTATACAACCTTTGTTTACCTCGGTTATTTTTACTCTGGTATTTAATAACATTGCTAATATAGAGACAGGTGAAGGTGTACCGTCCTTTTTATTCAATTTAGCAGGCATTACCTCTTGGAACTATTTTAGTGCCTGTTTGAATGGCACCAGCGATACCTTTAAGCAAAACCAAGGTATTTTTGGGAAAGTCTATTTTCCACGTGTCATTATGCCCATCTCCACGGTCTTATCCAATCTTATAAAATTTGGTATTCAACTATTGGTTTTTATTTGCTTTTACCTCTATTTTGTTTTTTTTACAGAGGCTGCTTCCCAAACGTCTATCCAATCGAACATCCTAATGCTTCCTTTGGTCATCGTCATTATGGCGCTTTTGGGTTTAGGGTTTGGAATGATTATATCCTCCATGACAACCAAGTACCGCGACTTAAGTTTTTTAGTAAGTTTTGGGGTTCAATTGCTTATGTATGGCTCTGCGGTGATGTACCCATTGTCATTAATTCAAGAAAAAGTAAGCTCAGGGATGTTACCTAACTGGGTTGGTTCATTCATAGAATATAACCCAATGACCACCGTTATAGAACTATTTAGGCATATGGTGTTGGGTGTTGGCGATTTTTCTATAAGCAAGCTCATGTATGCCACCGTTTTTAGTGTGGTGCTGTTTTTGTTGGGTTTGATTGTTTTTAATAGAACGGAACGGAGGTTTATTGATACGGTTTGATGGTGAGTGGTGAGTGGTGAGTAGTGAGTGGTGAGTGGTGAGTAGTGAGTGGTGAGTGGTGAGTGGTGAATAGTGAGTGGTGAATAGTGAGTGGTGAATAGTGAGTGGTGAATAGTGAGTGGTGAGTGGTGAATAGTTAGTGGTGAGAAGTGAGTGGTGAGAAGTGAGTGGTGTATGGTGAGTGGTGAGAAGTGTAATAGTTAACATTAAAGAAACATGAATAATGGATCATAAAGATTTAGATGTTTGGAAAAGGAGTATGGATTTGGTTCAGCTTATATATGAATACACTAAATTATTTCCAAAAGAGGAAATGTATGGGTTGACCAGTCAGATGCGAAGAGCAGCAGTTTCTATTCCTTCTAATATAGCTGAAGGTGCTGCCAGAAAAGGCGATAAAGAATTTATACAATTTTTAATGCTTAGTTTAGGATCTTTGTCTGAATTGGAGACGCAATACTTGATATCCATTCGATTAAAATTTTCAAATAATAATGAAAACCTAGAAGAGACCATGGTTGAAACTAAAAAACTACTTTTAGGTTTTAGAAATTATTTGGTCAATAAGTGAATAGTGAGAAGTGAATAGTGAGTAGTTTTTAGAAAATTTAACAGTAATGATATTTAATAGATTGTATAAGAATAAAAGTATGATAATGATAGTGCCAGCAAGTATGTGTAATCCATTTACCACTCACCATTAACCATTCACTACTCACTAACCATGAAAGACATCATCCTAAAAGCCGAAAATATTAGTAAACAATACCGATTAGGATTGGTTGGAACGGGTACGCTGAGTCATGATTTAAACCGATGGTGGCACAGCGTGCGTGGCAAAGAAGATCCTTATTTAAAGATTGGTGAGGCCAATGACCGTAGCACAAAGGGAACCTCAGACTATGTGTGGGCCTTGCAAGATATTAATTTTGAAGTCCAGCGTGGGGAGGTTTTGGGTATTATAGGAAAGAATGGTGCAGGAAAATCGACCCTTTTAAAAATACTCTCTAAGGTTACCAGTCCAACCACGGGCGAGATTAAAACCAAAGGCCGTATTGCTTCGTTATTGGAAGTAGGCACGGGTTTTCATGGGGAGATGACCGGACGTGAAAATATTTTTTTAAACGGTGCCATTTTAGGGATGACCAAAAAAGAAATAGCTTCTAAAATTGACGACATTATAGAATTTTCTGGTTGTGAGCGGTATATTGA
>PFKE01000020.1 GCA_002784145.1 Flavobacteriaceae bacterium CG_4_10_14_3_um_filter_33_47
CATTATGATTTCCTGATACTGGTTCTGACATCGCCAAAGGTAATCCTTGGCGGTCAGTCAGATATAATGAATTTCTGCAACCCTTTATTTATTATAAAAAAAAAGTCAAGATGACTTCTTTATGAAAAAATTAAAGTTTAGCTGTAAATAAACCAAACTTTTATAAAAATTTCTTAAATATGAATATTAATTAAATATCCTTAGCCAATTTAACCCATTTAAAAAGTCAAATTTTGTATCTTCGCAAAGCAAAAAAATAGTCGCTATTTTTCCATATTTTCTCAAACTGAATTAATTAAAAAAGAGAGACAACAATGTCAAAAATTATTTATACAAAAACAGACGAAGCTCCAGCTTTAGCAACGCATTCCTTTTTACCAATAGTAGAAGCTTTTACAAAATCTTCTGGCATTACTATTGAAGCAAAAGACATCTCTCTTGCTGGAAGAATTCTATCAAATTTTCCAGAACTTTTAACAGAAAAACAAAAAGTTCCAGATGCGTTAAGTGAGTTGCGTGAGCTTGCAAAAAAACCTGACACAAACATCATAAAACTACCAAATATTAGTGCTTCTATTCCGCAATTAAAAGAAGCCATAAAAGAGCTACAATCAAAAGGATATGCCCTACCCGATTATCCAGATAATCCAAAAACCGAAGAAGAAATAGCTTTTAAAAATGCTTATGACAAAGTAAAAGGAAGTGCCGTAAATCCTGTTATAAGAGAAGGAAATTCAGATAGAAGAGCTCCTAAAGCCATCAAAAATTACGCAAGAAAAAACCCTCATAGCATGGGCGCTTGGAGCAAAGACTCCAAAACTCACGTAGCTACCATGACTCAAGGCGATTTTGCTCATAACGAAAAATCAATAACCCTCAAAGCCGCTACAGATATTAGTATAGTACATTATGATATTCATGGAAACAAAACCATTTTGAAACATAATTTATCCATACTTAAAGATGAAATTATCGATGCTACAATCTTGAGCAAAAAAGCTCTATTGGCTTTTTTAAAAGAACAAATTGAAGATGCTAAAACCAAAAACGTGCTGTTTTCATTGCACATGAAAGCTACCATGATGAAAGTATCTGACCCTATTATATTTGGGTATGCTGTTAAAGTGTTTTTTGCTCCTGTTTTTGAAAAACATGCTACCATTTTTAAAAGTATTAATGTCGATGCCAACAATGGTTTTGGTAACTTATTATCTAAAATTCAAGAATTGCCAGATGTTAAACGCCATGAAATTGAAGCCGATATTGAATTGACTCTAAAAAACAGGCCAGCTTTAGCGATGGTAAATTCTGAAAAAGGCATTACAAATTTAAATGTGCCAAGTGATGTTATTGTAGACGCTTCCATGCCAGCAATGATTCGTACTTCAGGAAAAATGTGGAATGTTGAAGGAAAACTACAAGACACAAAAGCCGTAATTCCGGATAGCAGTTATGCTGGAATCTATCAAGCTACCATTGATTTTTGTAAAGAAAACGGGGCTTTTGACCCAACAACCATGGGAACGGTTCCTAATGTTGGCCTTATGGCTCAAAAAGCAGAAGAATATGGCTCGCATGATAAAACATTTGAAATAAAAGCGGATGGCGTTGTTAAAGTATTGGATGCTGATGGAAAAGTTTTAATGGAACATTTAGTAGAAGCTGGAGATATTTGGAGAATGTGCCAGGCTAAAGATGCACCTATACAAGATTGGATAAAACTAGCGGTTTTACGGGCTAGAGCAACCAATTCACCAACCATTTTTTGGTTAGATAATAAAAGAGCCCACGACAGAGAACTCATTAAAAAAGTCAATAAATATTTACCAAAACATGATACAAGTGGCCTAGATATTAAAATTCTATCACCCATTGAAGCAACAACTTATACTTGCCAAAGACTAAAAGAAGGAAAAGATACTATTTCAGTTTCTGGAAACGTGTTACGTGATTATTTAACAGATTTATTCCCAATACTTGAAGTAGGTACCAGCGCAAAAATGCTATCCATTGTTCCATTAATGAATGGTGGCGGTTTGTTTGAAACTGGTGCAGGCGGATCTGCCCCAAAACATGTAGAGCAATTTTTAGAAGAAGGCCATTTACGTTGGGACTCGCTTGGAGAGTTTTTAGCATTAGCAGTTTCTCTAGAGTTTTTAGGAGAAAAAAATAAAAATAAAAAAGCCCTTATTCTAGCAGAAACCTTAGATCAGGCTACTGATAAATTTTTAGATAATAAAAAATCACCTTCAAGATTGGTTGGTGAATTAGATAACAGAGGGAGTCATTTTTACTTGGCCATGTACTGGGCAGAAGCATTGGCTACACAAAATGAGGATGCTCAATTAAAGGATACTTTTAAAAGTATTGCCAAATTGTTATCTGATAACGAATCTAAAATTTTAAAAGAATTAAATGATGCTCAAGGCTCACCAGTTAATATTGGTGGCTATTACATTCCAAATGAAACATTGGTAAGTGAGAGCATGAGACCAAGTAAAACATTTAATGATATCATAAAAAAAATCGCTTAATAAATTAAAGTTAAGGCTCCTTAAAAGGAGCTTTTTTTTTATATTTTTGTAAAAAATTGCTGATACATGAGAAATAGTTTAACCTATTTATTTTTAGGTTCTTTTCTAAATATTTTCATTTTACAAGCTCAGGAAAAATTTACCATAAATGGTAGCATAACAGACCAACAAAGCAACGAAACACTAATTGATGTTAATATTATTGTTCCTGAACTAAATACTGGCGCCACTACCAATGAATACGGCTTTTATTCCTTAACGCTTCCTAAAGGCACCTATAAGATAGTGATAAGTTATTTAGGGTATAAAAATCTTATTGAAAATATTGATTTAAACAATAATCTTACAAAAGACTTTCAACTTTCTGAAGCCTTAGAAAATTTGGATGAAGTCGTTATTACTGAAAATGTTGAAAAATTAAATATTTCTAATCCCCAAATGAGTGTAAATTCCTTAACTGCCAAAACCATCAAACAATTGCCTGTTGTTTTAGGTGAGGCCGATGTTATTAAAGCCATAACCTTACTTCCTGGGGTTTCAAATGCAGGTGAAAGTTCATCAGGATTTAATGTGCGCGGTGGTGCCGCAGACCAAAACCTTATTCTATTAGATGAAGCAACCATTTATAATTCATCTCACTTATTTGGATTGTTTTCTGTATTTAACCCAGATGCTATTAAAGATTTAAAGTTGTTTAAAGGCGGTATTCCTTCAAGATATGGTGGTAGAGTGTCTTCTGTTTTAGACATCTATCAAAAAGAAGGAAATAGCAATAAATTCCAAGCAAATGGAGGTATTGGTGTTGTAGCAAGTAGACTTCTGGTTGAAGGGCCCATAAAAAAAGAAAAAGGTTCTTTTTTATTGGGAGGAAGATCATCCTATGCGCATTTATTTTTACCCCTTTTTGATAATGATAATATTGCTTATTTCTACGATTTAAACACAAAATTAAGCTATAAACTAAACAGCAAAAACAACATCTATTTATCTGGATATTTTGGAAGAGATGTTTTTAGTATTGGTGATACTTTTGAAAACACCTATGGCAATGCCGTTTTAAATTTTAGGTGGAATCATTTATTTTCAGAAAAACTTTTTTCTAATCTTTCGTTAATCTATTCAGATTATTACTACGGTTTAAATCTAGGCTTTGTAGAATTTAATTGGAATTCTGGCATTCAGAATTTTAATGTTAAGTATGATTTCAAACATTATTTAAATAATAAATTAAAATTATTTTATGGCTTAAATAGTATTTACTATAAGTTTAATCCTGGAAAAATTGAACCTTCATCAGAAACTTCTGGCATAAATCTTTTTAAACTTACCGATAAATACGCTTTTGAAAATGCCTTTTATTTTGATGTAGAACAACAGATAAATCAAAACATTGAATTGTCTTATGGACTGCGCTTTAGTTCCTTTTTACGTCTGGGCCAAAATGAATTAAACACGTATGAAAATAACCAACCAGTCATTTTCAATGAAGACCTTCAAATTTATGAAAGTGCAGAAGCTAACGGAGTCAACACCTATAAAAGAGGACATGTTATTAAAACATTTCAAAATTTAGAACCAAGATTTTCAATAGCTTATCAACTTAACAATCAATCATCTGTTAAAGCTAGTTACAACAGAATGAGTCAATATTTACATTTATTATCTAATACAAGTTCTCCAACACCTCTGGACGTTTGGGCTCCCAGTGGAAAATATATCAAACCACAACTATTAAATCAAATAGCAATTGGTTATTTTAAGAATTTTGATAATGACACATACTCTTTAGAATTAGAAAGTTTTTATAAATCTATAAAAAACCGAATTGATTATATTGATGGTGCCGATTTAATTGCCAACAACGCCATTGAACAAGTCATTTTAAACGGAAAAGCAAGAGCCTACGGATTAGAATTATTACTGAGAAAAAATCAAGGCAAATTAAAAGGATGGCTTGCCTATACCCTATCAAAATCAGAGCAACAAACAGCAGGAAGAACCCCTAATGAGTTGGGCATAAATAACGGAAACTGGTACTTTACACCTTATGATAAAACTCATGACATATCCATAACAGGAAATTATAAGCTAAGTAATAAATGGGAGTTAAATTCTAACTTTTTATTTCAAACTGGGCAACCAACAACCTTTCCTGTTGGGCAATATCAATATAATGGCATAACAATTGCCAACTTTAGTAATAGAAATGCCAACAGATTGCCTGCATACCATCGTTTAGATGTCTCGCTTAACTACACGCCCAAACCAGATAAAAAGCAAGGGTATCAAAGCTATTGGGTTTTTAGTGTGTACAACCTTTACAATAGAAAAAACGCCTCATCTATCACGTTCAGGGAAAACAGAAATACCGGTAATAATGAAGCTATTAGACTCTCTATTTTTGGTGTAATCCCATCAATATCTTATAATTTCAAATTTTAAAGATGAAAAAATTATTTCTTATATTTTCGCTTATCATAGTCACTACAGGATGTGAAGATGTTATTGATGTTGATGTCCCCTCAGAAAATCCCAGATTAGTCATCGATGCATCCATCAATTGGTTTAAAGGTACAACCGGTGCAGAACAAGAAATAAAATTATCACTAACGGCACCTTACTTCGAGGATTCTGTTTCACCTGCAACTGGTGCACAAATTCAAATTGAGAATTCAAGCAATCAAGTTTTTATTTTTAATGAAGATTCCAATACAGGCATCTATAAAAATAATGGTTTTATACCAGTAATCAATGAAACATACATCTTAACTATTAATTATCAAGGCGAAATTTTTACAGGTTCAGAAACGTTCAAGTCTGTGTCTAGTATCAATTTTGTCGAACAAAATGATAACGGAGGCTTCTCAGGAAATGAAACAGAACTCAAAGCCTATTATACAGATCCTGCTGATGAAGAAAATTATTATTTCTTTGAATTTATCAGTGATATTCCTGTCATACCAACTTTAGAAGTCTATAAAGATGAGTTTACCAATGGCAATCAAATTTTTGGGTTTTATACAGAAGAAGAATTGACCACTGGTGACCAAGTAGTGATAAGAAATTATGGTATTTCAATAGAATTCTACAACTTTATGTTTGTCCTCTTACAACAAAACAGTGAAGAAGGCGGTGGCCCTTTTGAAACGCAACCTGCAACCGTAAGAGGCAACTGTATCAATCAAACCAATTCAGAAAATTATCCCTTAGGCTATTTTAGACTTTCACAAGTCGATGAGTTTCTATATACCGTCCAATAATTTTTGGGCGTTACCTTATAAAAATAAGGTCGTGCTTTCGCTACTCACTTTTTATAAGTTATTAAATAACTTATAAAAGAGTTCAAACAAACCGCTCAATCACTAACGCAAACCAAAAAAAGTGTATTTTTGAAATATGGATTTTACAAAAACCACAGAACAAGATTCTTATTATAATCATCTTGAACAGATGAGCATAAAAGAACTATTGGTTAATATAAACGCCGAAGACCAAAACGTACCAAATGCCGTTAAAAATGCCATTCCTCAAATTGAAAAATTAGTTGAAGTTATCGTAAATCAACTTAAAAATGGAGGAAGGTTATTTTATATTGGTGCAGGCACCAGCGGTCGCCTTGGTATTTTAGATGCCAGTGAATGTCCTCCCACATTTGGCGTTGCCCCAGATTT
>PFKE01000157.1 GCA_002784145.1 Flavobacteriaceae bacterium CG_4_10_14_3_um_filter_33_47
AACGTGCTTTAAACACCACCAAAAAATGGAACCTAAAACACGCCATGGGCGATAAGTTTAATGCTTTTTAAATACGAGAAAAATGAAAAATAAGGTAATTAATTTATTTGGCAACAACAAAGTTGTGCAAAACGAAGGGGTTAAATATTCTGAATTGTTAGAGCAATTTATCAATCCTTTTATGAATGAATTTGAAGATTATGAATACGCAGAAGACATTTTTGAATTTGCAATAAGTGCCTGGAATTTTGGGAATATAAAAGCATTTCTACCAAAAGAAGAATTTGAAGAATCAACTCAATTAATTCAAACAGAAGTTGATGGTGTTTTATTAAATAAAATGATTGATTATAAGGTTGCTAACTTTAAAGCGTATGAGAACTTTATTGTTGATTATGAATTAAAAGAAGTTAACGCAGGAGAAGATCCCATATTAAGCGTTATAACTCAAGAAAAAGAAACGTATTTGCATAATATGATGGATGCGTTTGATAATGAAGTTAGTGAAAATGATTTTGAAGAAAACTACATTAATCGCTATGCCATTGTTATAAAACCACAGCAACCCTTTTTTGATTGGATTAACAAGTTATACCCTAATGATAAAATTTCTGAAGTTGAAGAATCCAACATTTATTTGGTAAATGATGAGATTGATGATTTAGAAAAATGGCTCCAAAAAAAATTCGATAAATTCTTTATGATGGAGCTAGATGAGTGGCATACCAATAAAAAAGAATGGCCTCAAAAACGTAATTACAAAATGTTTAAACAGTGGTTTCATGTTGATATTTCCACCATGATCTACGATTTAGAAAAGAGACGTGTTTTAAAATGAGATTAAAATATGCAAATACCGTTAAACCAATTTGAGCAACTCATTGATGAGCGTATCCTAAAAAGAGGGTTATCCTATTTCAAAGGTGGTGCCATAACAGATTTTTCTGAAATTTCAATTGGAACGTATGAAGCCATTGTTTCCGGAACGGAAGAATATACGGTTCAATTAGAAATTAAAAACAACATCATAATAGAACACCATTGTGATTGTCCTTACGACATGGGGGCCGTTTGTAAACACGTCGTTGCTGTAATTTTTCATTTGCAACAAGATAAATTGGAGTTGAATCAACCAAAAATTACAAATCCAAAAAAGAAAAAAACAACATCTGTTTCTCAGCAAGTTAAAGCGTTGTTAAATGCAATATCACATAAAGAACTGATTGATTTTGTGCAAGAAAACAGTAAAAAAGATACGAAATTTAGGAATTACTTTTTAGCATCATTTGGTCATTTAAGTCAAAATAAATCCAAGGAGTTTTATCAAAAACAAATTCATTCCATATTGCAATCAGCTGCAGGAAGAGACGGCTGGATTGGTTGGAATGATATGAAATATGTTGTGAACGCAACCCAACCATTTTTAGAAAATGCATCAAAATATTTGGCTAATCATAATTTTGAAAATGTATTTTTCATTAGCACAGCGCTTCTAGAAGAAATGACGGAAGCTTTTCAATATGGAGATGACAGCAATGGTGATTTAGGTTATTTTGTAGAGTCAGCAATGGAATTTCTTTCAAAATTAGCTCAGGAGAAACTTCCAAAAATACTGAAAGAAGAAATATTTGGGTATTGTATTTCTTCCTTTAAAAAACAATTATTTAAAGGTTGGGATTGGCATTTAGAAATGCTACACATTGCTTCTGAACTAATTGATAAAGAAAGTGAAGCCGACATAATATTGAGCTGTTTGGAAACTGTTAGCGGAGATTATGAACAAGAACAGGCTCAGTCCTTTGCATTGGATGTACTAAGGCGTTTTAAAGATGAAAAAGAAGTTGAAAAATACATTAACAAACACATTACAAACGCATCAATCAGGAAACAGGAAATTGAAAAAGCCTTTGAAGGTCAAAACTTTGAAAGAGCTATGGCATTAGCTAAAGACGGGATTATTTGTGATGAACAAAGCAAACCAGGTTTAGCAAAGGATTGGTATGATTGGCTGTTGAAAATTGCATTAATTCAAAATGATACAATTAAAGTAATTGAATATGCACAATTCCGGTTAATTAATAATTTTGGAGCATCACAAGATTATTATCAGATACTAAAAAACACTATTGAGCCTGAAAAATGGCATTCATTTCTAGAAGAAATCATAAAGGAAATTACACCAAAAAATAGATGGACTTATAAAGAATTAATAAGAAAAATTTACATCAGGGAAAAATGGTGGGATAGATTATTTCTGATGCTTAAGCAAAATGTCTCTTTGGAGAACATTCAACAGAATGAACAATATTTAGCAAAAGATTACGCATCTGAATTGATTGAGTTCTATAGTGAAAGAATTACAAATTATGTTGAAAAATATGTTGGACGAAATCATTATCAAACGGCTTGTAGGTATTTACGCAGAATGAAGAAACTGGGAGGGAATGAAAAGGTAAATGAGTTAATCGAATTATTTAGGAAGCAATATCCACAGCGTAAAGCTTTAATGGATGAACTAAACCAAGTATAAATGCCAACGCTAAAAAAATGATAACGGTGGGTAAGAATGGCTAAAAAACAGAAGAGTTTCGGTGGTAAATTGAAGGTTTGGAGCTTTTAATTAAGTCCGCCAAACCAAAATTTTGATAATGAAAAAAGTAAAGTAAATTATAAAAACATTTAGCTTGGCTAAGTGGCAAAACGAAAGGGTAGAATTTCAAACGCCTCTACGTATCTTAGCTGGGATGTTAAACGAAAACCCTCAATTTCTTAAAGTAACTTTTATATTTTATTACCTTTGGTTTTTAAAAACCAATGTCATTGAAATTCAGCTTTAGCAAAAAAGAGAAACTAAAAAGTAAAAAGCTTATAGACGCTTTGTTTGTTAAAGGTCAATCTGTAAGTGCTTATCCTTTACGTTTGGTGTATATGCCAACCACATTTTCTGAAGATGTTCTATTTAAAACTGGGGTTTCCGTAAGTAAACGAATTTTTAAACACGCTATAGACAGAAACCGTATTAAACGCCTTATGCGTGAAGCTTATAGACTTAACAAGGCTGTATATTTTAACAACATTTCAGCACCTTATGCGTTTATGATTTTGTACATTGGAAAAGAAAAACCAA
Organism: Flavobacteriaceae bacterium CG_4_10_14_3_um_filter_33_47; assembly: GCA_002784145.1. Lineage (GTDB taxonomy): Bacteria > Bacteroidota > Bacteroidia > Flavobacteriales > Flavobacteriaceae > Yeosuana. Next base: position 3,128 of record PFKE01000157.1, read on the forward strand.
CATTGGTACAGCTTGAAAGCAAAATGAAAATCTTGTTTGAAAAATTTTCAACTGCCCAATCAACCCTAACATCTTTAGAAAAATGAAACAGATACTTAAAAAAAAACTATTAATTCCTGTTTTTGCGTTGGTTGTTTTAATTTCAGGATCCGCATTTCAAAACGACTTTTTTGAAATTGCCAAACAAATAGAAATTTTTACAACCTTATTTAAAGAGGTCAACATGAATTATGTAGATGATACCAATCCTGCAGATTTAATGGATACCGCTATAAAAAGTATGCTAAAAGATTTGGACCCTTATACAAATTTTATGAACGAGCAAGATGTGGAAGCGGCAAGAATTAATAATACAGGCGATTATATTGGTATCGGTGCTAAAGTAAGAACCTTGAAAGATAAATTGGTCATTGTTGAGCCTTACAAGGATTATCCGGCTGATAAAGCAGGTTTAAAAGCAGGAGATGAGATCATTAAAGTGGGCAATATTTTGGTTGAAACTTTTAAAGATGATTCAGGCGATTTGTTAAAAGGCTCGCCAGGAAGCAGTGTTGAAGTTACTTTTAAACGTCAGGGAAAAACCCAGAACGCAACCATTACCAGAGCTGAAGTAGAAATTAATGCTGTGCCTCATTTTTCAATGATAAATGATAAAACCGGATATATTGTTTTAAGTCAGTTTAGCGATAAGGCGGCATCTCAAACCAGTTACGCTATTAGAGATTTAAAAGCGCAAGGTGCTAAACGTTTGGTTTTAGATTTAAGAGGAAATCCTGGGGGTTTAGTTAATGAGGCTATAGATATTGTTAACATGTTTATTCCAAAAGGGCAACTGGTGGTGACCACAAAATCAAAAGTTAAAAAATACAATCGTACTTATTACACCCAAAAAGACCCTATTGATACCGAAATTCCTTTAGTGGTTTTAATTGATGGGAATAGTGCCTCTGCCAGTGAAATTGTTTCTGGTTCCTTACAAGATTTAGACAGAGCTGTGATTGTGGGCTCAAGGAGTTTTGGAAAAGGCTTAGTTCAGCGCCCAAAACTTTTAACCTATGGCACACAGATTAAAATAACCATTTCTCGCTACTACACGCCTTCGGGCAGATGTATTCAGGCACTGGATTATTGGCACAGAAACGAAAAAGGTGAAGCGGTGCTTGTTCAACAAGAAAACTATAATGAATATAAAACCAAACATGGCAGAAAAGTGTTTGATGGCGGCGGTATATTGCCCGATGAAATCATGAATGGATCAAAAAACACCACGTTAACCAATGCCATTGTTAACGAGAACCTCATTTTTGATTTTGCTACCAACTATTACTACCAAAACAACATAGATGATTTAAACACCTTTAAGTTAAACGATTCGGATTTTAATAATTTTAAAAACTATATCCAAAACACTGGATTTTCCTTTGAAACCGACACAGAAAAAACTTTAAAACAGGCTTTGGAAGATGCAAAAAACGATGGTCTGGACGGCGCAATCCAAGAAAAATACGATGCCTTGGTTTTAGCCTTAAATCGTTCCAAAACATCGGCTATAGATTCTAATAAAGATTATATTCTGCAACTCTTAACAGAAGAGATTGTGAAACGCTATGGTTACAGAGAAGGATTGTACAACTATTTCAAAATCCATAATCCGGAAATAAAAAAAGCTGTTCAAATTCTTGGAAGCCCAACCGCTTACCTAGAGTATTTAAGATAGTTAAAGCGTATAAAAATCATTTAAAATATTATATTTATAGATTAATATGATGTGCCTCGGAAATGAACAAGCTATTTCTATTGCTTTTTTTGGTTTGTCAATGTGTCTTTTCTCAAAATAATTTAACCCATGAGGTTTATTTTGAAACAGATAAATATGTGGTTCCTGTAACTGAAGAAAATCGGCTTTTACTCTTTATTTCAACACTTTCAGACACAGACATTGAATCCATTGCTATTTATGGATTTTGTGATGATATAGGGGCTTCAGAATATAATTTAAAACTCTCTCAAGATAGAGCAGACGCCATTAAAGCTATTTTTGCCAACAACGAAATAAGCGAATCTCTTATTACCAATGTGGATGGTAAAGGTGAGATTCTATTAAAAATAGTTAACGAAAAAAATATCCTAAAAATTAGGGGATTAAACCGAAAAGTGGAAATTATTGTAACCCCTAAACCACCAAAAACCGTTGAAGAAAAGAAAACAGAGGCAGAATTAGACGAAAAAAAGAAAGGTGCTACAGAAAAAATTAAAGGCAAGCTTAAAATAGGAGATAAAATACTTTTTGAAAACATTTTGTTTAAAACTGGTTACAGCGTGCTAATGCCAGAGTCTAAACCCATCATCCAAGAAATTGCCGAATCTTTATTAGAAAGAAAAGATATTTACTTTACCATACAAGGCCATGTGTGCTGTACGCAATACAGTAGAGATGCGGTAGATAGAAAAACGAAAAAACGAAACCTTTCTGTTGCAAGAGCTAAATATGTGTACGATTACTTTGTGAAAAAAGGAATTAATCCAAAACGCATGAAATATGTTGGTTTACGGCGTTTATTTCCTTTAGGTGGCGATCCTAAAGACGATAGGCGTGTGGAGATTTTAATTACTTATGTAAAAGAACCTTAATAAACCTTTATCATTTGAGTTGTAAAAAGCCTATAAGCGTCTTTTGTATCTTGTTGTTAAGCATGGGTGCTTTTTCTCAAAATACGTTGGTGCCAGATGATAATTTTGAGCAAGCTTTAATTGATTTAGGTTTTGATACAGGCCCTTTAGATGATATGGTTTTAACGTCAAATATTAATTCCATTCCCGATTTAGATGTTCAGGGACTAAATATTTCAGATTTAACTGGCATTGAAGATTTTACAGCACTTGAGGTTTTAAATTGCGAAAATAATTTGCTTTCTGTTTTAGATGTTACAAACAACATAAATCTTACTCAATTATTTTGTAGTGCAAACAATATTAGCACAATAGATATTTCAACTTTATTGAATTTACAGATTTTTTGGTGTTCAAATAACTTATTATCAACATTAGATGTTAGTAAAAACCAACCATTAATTTCTTTAGTTTGTGGCAATAATCTACTTAAAACCTTAGATGTGTCTCAAAATATAAACCTTGTGGTTTTGGCCTTTGAAAATAACGAGATTTCTAGCATAGATATAACCAATAATCCTAAAATAAACAGATTGCAATGCGGCAAAAATAGGTTATCGTCATTGGATATTTCGCAAAATCCAAATGTAACGTATGTGTCTTGTGAACATAATAGTATAACGACTTTTGATACAAGTAACAACCTTGTTTTAAGCACTTTAATTTGTTATTCTAATCTGTTGTCTGAGTTAGATTTATCTAAAAACACATCATTGATAGCCATTGATTGCAGTAATAATAATCTGTGTAGGCTTAATCTTAAAAACGGTAATAATAATTTTACGATGGCCAATTTTAAGTTAAATAATTTCTTGAAATGTGTTGTTGTTGATAACCCTTCCAATACACCAAATACTTGGGATCCTTTAAATTATCAATATTATGTTTCCTCTAAAGACTTATGTTTTAATACGGTTCCTATTGACTTATTAAATGATTTTGTTGGTATAAGCTATACGCTTCCACCTTTATTGTATGGAAATTATTTTACAGAGTCTGGCGGTTTAGGAACCCCTTTATTTTCTGGCGATGTTATCAACACCTCTCAAACCATCTATATTTATAACGAAACGGTTTGTGATAGCAACGAAAGTAATTTTAATATTTTAATAACGACTGATGATTATTTTATTCCTAAATATTTTACACCCAATAACGATGGAAATCATGACCTGTGGTTAGTTAATGATTTTAGTAACCAAATAAAAAAAATTGAAATCTTTGATCGCTATGGTAAGCTTATAAAGTATTTACAACCCAATGTTGGCTGGAACGGAACTTTTAATGGAAAACTAATGGAAACCAATGATTATTGGTATGTAATTACTTTTAATAATGGTGAAATATTAAAAGGCCATTTTAGTTTAAAAAGATAATTTGATTATGTTTTTATCATGGCAATGTGAGGAATATCATCCTCAAGGTATTCTTCTCCTATTTCATTGAAACCTAAATTATTATAAAACCCTTTTAGATAAGCTTGCGCAGAAATTTTTATTAAAGTCTCTTTAAAGTGATTTTCAACAGCTTCGATGGACACCTTCATGATATCATAACCATATTGATGTTGCCTTTGGTTTTTAGCAACAACTACTCTACCAATGCTGGCATTTTCAAAATAATCGCCTGGCTTAAAAATCCGGGTATAAGCTACTAGTTGATTATTTTTAAACCCTAAAATATGAAGAGCTTTTTGGTCTTTTCCATCAATATCTTGATAAACACAGTTTTGCTCTACTACAAATACTTCACTTCTTAATTGCAAAATATCATAAAGCTCTTGCGTGGTTAATTCATTAAATGCTTTTACTAGTATTTTTAACATGATTTAGAATTATTAAACTGGGATTGTTTAATCTTGTACAATGATATCTTTGGGACCACATTTTCCAAACTCTGGTTGAATGTTCACATGGTTAATATGAAATTTATGATAAAGTAACTCTTCAATTTTAACCAAAATAGCATCAAACTGAGATAAGGTAATATCAGTATTGAAATCAATGTGTGCTTCAAAGTGGGTTTCTTCTTCATTTAACTGCCAAACATGCACATGATGAACATTTCTGATTTCACCTAAATTTTGTACTTCTTTTACAATTTCTTGAACATGAATATTCTCTGGTGCAAACAACATTAACACCTGAAAAGAGTCTTTTAATAAATCAAATCCAACCCAAATTAGGTACAAAGCAATCGCTAAAGTTAAGACACTATCTACCCAATAAATTTCATAGAACTTCATTAATAAACCGCCAATTAATACCGCTATACTTGCTAACATATCGGTTAATAAGTGTAAATAAGCCGATCGCATATTCATATTGTTTTGCGAATCTCCCTTTAATAACAAAACACTCAAACCATTAGCAACAATACCAAGTAAGGATAGCCAAATAACTAAATCTGAGTCTATAACCTGTGGATTTTGAAACCTTAAAATTGCCTCTTTTATTAATAATATAGCGACAATAATTAAGGTGGCAGCGTTTACAAAAGCTGCTAAAATTTCAGCTCGTTTATATCCAAAGGTTTTATGTAATGAAGCCGATTTTTTTGATAATAACGTCGCAATATAACTTACCACAAGTGAAATAACATCGGTGAAATTATGTAAAGCATCACTTAATAATGCTAAACTACCAGACATTAAACCACCAATAACTTGAGCAACGGTAATAATGATATTTAAAACAATTGAAATAAAAAGATTTCTCCCTTTTAATTCTGCATGAGCATGACTGTGGGTATGAGAGTGTGTATTGCTCATTCTTTAACAGGTTGGAATTTTATCAATACGGGCTTGATGTCGTCCACCTTCAAAAGGGGTTTCAAAAAATGTATCCACCATGTCTATAACTTGTTGTAATGCGGTAAAACGTGCAGGAATACTTAAAATATTAGCATTATTGTGTTGTCTTGCCAACGTAACAATCTCTTTATTCCAACACAACGCAGAACGAACACCTTGATGTTTATTTGCCGTCATATTTGCACCATTTCCACTACCGCAAATAATAATACCAAAATCAGCTTTTTTATCTTCAACATCTTTTGCTACCGGATGAACAAAATCTGGATAATCAACACTATCCAAAGAATCTGTTCCATAATTTTTTATGTTATAACCTTTTGATTCTAAATACTTTAAAATAGAAAATTTATATTCTACACCTGCGTGATCATTACCAATAGAAACTGTCATAATATTTAATTTTATATCTTGTAAAGGTAATAAATAAGCCATTAAATATAGTTTATAATAACCTTGATTAATTGTTAATAAGTGTTTATAATTTTTAAAAAATAAAATGAGATGAATCCAATTTTTTTTCCAATCAAAAACTAGAAGAATATAACCAAAAATTTAACTCACTTTTTTTAGCAATCTTATAAACTTATAAATGCGTATCTATAAACAGTTATTTTAAAAATATTACTAATAATTTATAGTAATATTAAGTTGTTAACAAGTGTTTATAAAATATTTAAATGACTTAAAAATGAACCTCTTAAATTTATATAACATGTTAATTAACTATTAATAGAATGTAAATAAATTGTAATAAAAATAAAAGATAAAAAAGTTATACCACCTATTAACACACTATCATAAACACCATTTAATTTTAAATTTTAAAATAATTTTTTAATGTTATTATATAGATTGTGCATAACCTTTTTCATGTTTCTTTTTTGTTTATTTAACACTTAGGAAATACCATTAAATATATTAAACGTAACTTTGCAATAACTTAATAAAAATTCTTCTTCGTTTATTAAGTTAATAATAAACAGATTTCCTGTATCTTAGGAAATAGAAAATGATCTTAAAAATTACATGACAAGAAAGAAAAACAAGAAATCATCTCATAAGATTTCAGACCTTACAAATACCATTCTAAGTATTTTAAAAAAAGAAAGAAACCAAAGTTTTAATTATAAACAAATTGCTTCTAAACTAGGGGTTAACGATGCCAGTAGTAGAAATCAAATCATTAAAAAATTACATGCTTTAACCGCTGATAAAGACATTGAAGAAGTAGAACGCGGTAAATACAAAGCCATTATTACCACAGAATATCATTCAGGAATTTTAGATATGTCGCCTAAAGGAACTGGTTATGTAATTTCCGATGATTTTGATGAAGATGTTTTCATAGCTTCTAATCATATAAACAGAGCTTTACATGGTGATGAAGTAGAATTTTATGTTTACAAAAGGCGTAAAAGGGGTAAAGTGGAAGGCGAAATAACCCAGATTATTAAAAGAGCTAAAAAAGATTATGTTGGTGTTATTCAAGTACATAACAATTATGCCTTTGTAATTCCGGATAGCAATAAAATGTATAAAGACATTTTTGTACCTATTAATAAAATCAACAAAGCAGAAAACGGTGATAAAGTTTTAGTCTCTCTTGATGATTGGCCAGAGAATGCAGATTCACCTTATGGTAAAGTGTTACAGGTTTTAGGTAAACCAGGAGAACATAATACCGAAATACATTCTATTTTAGCAGAATACGGATTGCCTTATGAATTTCCTCATGAAGTAGAAGAATTTGCAAATAAAATTGATACTTCAATTACAAAAGAAGAAATTTCAAAACGCAGAGACATGCGTGATGTATTAACCTTTACTATAGATCCAAAAGATGCCAAAGATTTTGATGATGCCTTATCATTCCAAGTATTAGATAATGGTCTTTATGAAATAGGAATACACATTGCCGATGTGTCTCATTACGTTCAAGAAGGCACTGTTTTAGATGATGAAGCTTATGAACGTGCCACATCCATTTATTTAGTGGATAGAGTGGTTCCTATGCTTCCTGAAGTATTATCAAACAATGCGTGTTCGTTAAGACCACACGAAGAAAAATACACCTTTTCTGCAGTTTTTCAAATCAATGATAAAGCTGAAGTTAAAAACCAATGGTTTGGAAGAACAGTTACTTATAGTGATGCCCGTTTTGCTTACGAAGAAGCACAAGCTATTATTGAATCAAATTCAAATGATATTCCAAAAGAAGTTTCTCTAACAGGAAAAGACTATAAAACTTCACCAGAAATTAGTAAGGCTGTTTTAAAACTTGACGAGCTTGCAAAAATTATGCGAAAAAAGCGCATGCGTGATGGTGCTATTTCATTTGATAAAGTAGAAGTTAAATTTGATTTAGACGCTGAAGCAAATCCTATTGGTGTATATTTTAAAACCACTAAAGACGCCAATAAACTCATAGAAGAGTTTATGTTGTTAGCCAATAGAAAAGTCGCTGAATTTATAGGTAAACAATCCCCTAAAAAAACATTTGTTTATCGTGTTCATGATGAACCAGATGTTAGTAAACTAGCTGCTTTACAAGGAATTGTTTCTAAATTTGGTTATAAACTAAATTTTAAAGACCGAAAAGCTACAACCGCTTCTTTAAATAGTTTATTACAGGATGTGGTTGGAAAAAAAGAACAAAACCTTGTTGATACCCTTACTATTCGTAGTATGAGTAAAGCTGAATATACCACACATAATATTGGTCATTACGGCTTGGCATTTGATTATTACAGCCATTTCACATCACCCATTCGTCGATATCCAGATGTTATGGCACATAGGTTGCTTCAGTTATATCTCGATGGTGGAAAATCGGTTAATGAAGACATCTTTGAAGATAAATGCAATCATTCCAGTAATATGGAAAACCTAGCAACCAAAGCAGAAAGAGACTCCATAAAATACATGCAGATTCGCTTTATGGAAGATCATAAAGATGAAGAATTTTTAGGTGTTATTTCTGGTGTAACCGATTGGGGAATTTATGTTGAAATCATCTCAAATAAATGTGAAGGTATGGTAAGTGTTAGAGATATGAAAGATGATCATTATGTTTTTGACGAATCTCATTACGCTTTAGTTGGTAAAATTTCTAAAAACATGTATCAACTTGGAGATGAAGTTATAGTAAAAGTTAAAAACACAGACCTAGTAAAAAAACACCTAGATTTTAATCTTATAGTAAAAAGCAACACCCAAGTGTAATATAAAGATTAATGGATATACTTATAAAAAAAGATAGGGTATGATTTTAACAACAACAAACACCATTGAAGGGTTTAAAATTATTGAATACAAAGGAATTGTTTCTGGTATTGGAGTAAATATGCCAAAGCAAAGATTAACTTTTAATATTGAAAAATACAATACAAGTATTTCAGATGGGATAACTAAAGCCAGAACCATTGCGCTAAATCAACTAGAACAAGAAGCTAAACAATTAAATGTTAACGCCATTGTTGGCATAAAAATGGATATTGAATTAACAGCCTCTAACCAAGTAACAGTTTCTGTAACCGGAACCGCTGTAAATATTGCGTAAAAAATACGACAAACCATTGTAACAAAATAAAGAGACTTTTCTCTATATTATTTATAAGCTTTTTTCGTTATTATTTATTTAAACTATTATTATGAAATCATTTTTTACAGGTACCATTTTATTAATTTCCTTATTAACACATTCTCAAAATTCAATAGAAAAAACCATAGGGGAGTTTACCGAACTTAAAGTCTATGATTTAATCAAAGTTGAACTTATTAAATCCACTGAAAATAAGGTGATTATTTCAGGAAACAACACAAACGAAGTTCTTGTTAACAATAAGAATGGAAAACTAAAATTAAAAATGAAGTTAAAAAAGATTTTTAATGGAGACCATACAACTGTTAAGTTGTATTACACGTCTCTAGATATTATCGATGCAAATGAAGGCGCTAAAATTCATTCCAATGATGAAATTAAACAGTTTGAAGTGGATTTAAGAGCTCAAGAAGGCGCAACCATTAACATCATTTGTGATGTTTCCTATTTAAATGTTAAAGCAGTTACAGGTGGCATTGTAGAAGTCTCTGGCCATTCTAAAAAACAAAACATATCATTACTTACAGGAGGTGTTTATAAAGGAGAAAATAATGATACCGATCATACAGAAGTTTCTATAAATGCGGCTGGAGAAGCCTTTATAAGAGCCAGCAAAATGGTGGACATAAAAATTAGAGCCGGTGGCGATGTGTTTATTTATGGAAACCCAGAAACAGTAAACGAAAGTAAGGTTTTTGGCGGCAGAGTTAAAAGAATGAATTAATAAAATCTTAAATATAAATTTAGGCCTGTTATTTTTTAACAGGCTTTTTTATTGATGATATTTCAATTCAAAAAGGAAACCTTTAAGAATGTTTATAATATTTCTTTACTTTGTATAAATCCATAAAAATTCATGATAGAAGATGTTTTAAGAGCAATTCCTTTTGGTATTATATTAGCCTTTACCATAGGACCTGTTTTTTTTGTACTTCTTGAAACCAGTGTTACAAAAGGTTTTAAAAGCGCGTTGATTTTTGATTTAGGCGTTATGTTGGCCGATATTTTATTTATTATTATTGCTTTTTACAGCACCAATAAACTACTGGATAAAATAAAAGACGACCCAAATTTTTTGGTATTTGGTGGTGTTCTATTGGTGGTTTATGGATTTATATCCTTTATAAAAACTTCAAAGTCTTTCCGAGAAATTGTTAAAGAATACCATAGGATAGATATTCAAAAAAAATACGGAAAACTTTTCTTAAAAGGGTTTCTGCTAAATTTTATTAATATAGGCGTTTTGGTTGGTTGGGTTGGGTTCATTGTTCTTGCAAACTCTTTATCAAGCTCAAAAGAAGGGGTTATGGTTTTTCTAACCACCATTTTAATCACCTATTTTTTAGTGGATCTTTTTAAAATATCGTTAGCAAAAAAGCTTAAAAACAGATTAAAGCCAAGACTTATTTTTAAAACAAAAAAAATAATAGCTCTTGTTATTTTAGGTTTTGGAGTTTTACTTTTAGTTCAGGCATTTTTTCCCAATGAAAAGAGAAAAATCAAGGAAAAAATTGAGAACATCAATATTATAAAAAGAAAACCCTCAGTTTTAGACTGAAGGTTTATTTGAGGCGTCGAGCGGATTCGAACCGCTGTAGAAGGTTTTGCAGACCTCTGCCTAGCCACTCGGCCACAACGCCATTATCTGCTTGCAAATGTAAAAAAAAATAACACGTTTCAACAACTAAAATCAAATTTTACGCTTATCGGTCATTTTAATCGTTACTTTTTCGACATCACCACCTATTGGCGGGTTTAACTTGCTTACAAAGACCGTGGCTTTATTAACAAGAGCATCTTCATTAAAAATTCTGTTTAATATTCGCTTACCTACGGTTTCCAATAAATAAGAAGGTTTGCTCATTTCCTCTCTAACAATTTTATTTAAAAACACGTAATCAACGGTATCACTCAGTTTGTCGGTTGATGCAGAGGTTTGTAAATTAGCCTCAACCTCTAAATTTATTAAGTAATCGCTCCCTATTTTGGTTTCTTCCTTAAGGCATCCGTGGTGCGCAAATACACGGATATTTTCTACTTTTATAATTCCCATTCGATTGCTTTTTAAGTCATCAAAATTACCTAATTTTGCACAATATTTTTTGATTAATATACATCAATTTAAATTACGTTTTGTAAACGACTTTTTTATGTCTGAAGATAAAAAATCGCTCAATTTTCTTGAGCAAATCATTGAAGAAGATTTAGCAAATGGACTAGACAAAAAGAATTTACGCTTTAGGTTTCCTCCTGAGCCTAATGGGTATTTGCATATTGGCCACACTAAAGCTATTGGTATTAGTTTTGGTTTGGGCGAAAAATACAATGCGCCTGTAAATCTTCGATTTGACGATACCAATCCAGCAAAAGAAGAACAGGAATATGTTGATGCCATAAAAAAAGATGTGTCTTGGCTTGGGTATTCTTGGGATAAAGAGCTGTATTCTTCAGACTATTTTCAGCAACTTTATGATTGGGCCATTCTTTTCATAAAAGAAGGGAAAGCGTATGTAGATTCTCAATCTTCTGAAGCCATGGCCGAACAAAAAGGAACACCTACACAACCAGGTATTGATGGTCCATATAGAAACAGAAGCGTTGAAGAAAATCTTGAGTTATTCAACCAGATGAAAAACGGATTGTTTAATGAAGGAGACCATATTCTTAGGGCTAAGATTGATATGAAACATCCTAATATGTTGATGCGTGACCCAATTATGTATCGCATATTAAAAAAACACCACCACAGAACAGGCAACACTTGGTGTATTTACCCTATGTATGATTGGACCCACGGTGAAAGCGATTATATAGAGCAAATCTCTCATTCCCTTTGCTCCCTTGAATTTAAACCACACAGAGAACTATATAATTGGTTTAAAAACCAGGTTTACCAATATAGCAAAGAAACTTACCCAATACTACCTAAACAGCGCGAGTTTGCCCGCTTAAACTTAAGCTATACCATTATGAGTAAGCGCAAGTTACTTAAATTGGTTGAAGATCGTATTGTAAATGGCTGGGATGACCCAAGAATGCCTACCATTTCTGGTTTACGCCGAAGAGGTTATACACCAACAGCTATCAGAAAATTTGTAGAAACCGTTGGTGTTGCTAAACGGGATAATGTAATTGATGTGTCGCTTTTAGAGTTTTGCATCAGAGAGGATTTAAACAAAACAGCGCCACGTGTTATGGCGGTTTTAGATCCTGTTAAATTAATTATTTCCAATTATACTGAAGGAAAAGAAGAATGGTTAGAAGCTGAAAACAATCCAGAAGATGAAAGTGCTGGATTTAGAAAAATACCTTTTTCTAGAGAATTATATATTGAAAGAGATGATTTTAAAGAAGAAGCCAACAGTAAATATTTTAGACTTTCTTTAGGGAATGAAGTCCGTCTTAAAAATGCGTACATTATAAAAGCGCATTCGGTCATTAAAGATGACAATAATACGATAACAGAAATTCACTGTACCTATGATGCTGATAGTTTAAGCGGTACAGGATCAGAAGCAAGTTTAAGGAAAGTAAAAGGAACCTTACATTGGGTATCGACAAAACATGCCATAAAAGCTGATGTTAGAGAGTACGACAGATTGTTTATGGACGAAGCACCAGACAGCCATCAAGAGATAGATTTTATGGAATTTATAAATCCAGATTCGTTAAAACTTATAAACGCTTTTGTTGAGCCAAGTTTAGCAGAAGCTAAAGTAGGAGACAGGTTTCAATTTCAACGTATAGGGTATTTTAATGTGGATTACGATTCAAAGCCATCACATATTATTTTTAATAAAACGGTTGGTTTAAGAGATTCTTGGACTAAGAAAAAACCAGAAGAACAACCACAAAACATAGCATCAACACCCATACAAAATCAAGTACAAAGAAAAGCCATTGATGTCATACAGCAATTAGGTAAAAAATTTACCAATTTACCCGAAGCTAAACAATTAAAAGCTAAAAAAGACATTCAAGAGTTGGCAAAACAAGTAAGTTATGAAGAACTGGAACCTTTATTTGGTACCGCCACAAAGAAAGTAGGAACACGCATTGCGACGATGATAACCTTAGACGTTTTACTAAAAGGAGGTCTTAAAAAGAATGCTCAAATAGAAGATTTTATTGAAAAAGCACTGGTAGATAACGAGCCACTTTTAGTGGCTCATGCAAAAGCTATTTCATTAGTTTAAAGCTATTTACAAAGTTTTTTTACAGGCACTTTTTATATTCTAAAAAAACCCTGATATAAGAATTTTAGTTATATTTAAATTCTAACTAAAACAAAACTATTATGGAAATGAATTTTTTAGCAATACTGGTAGCAGCAATATCTGCTCTTGTTGTTGGGTTTGTTTGGTACAACCCCAAAGTTTTTGGCAATGCTTGGATGAAGGCAGCTGGCATGACCGAAGAACAGATAAAAGGCGGCAATATGGCAAAGATTTTTGTTTTAGCCTTCATCTTTGCGGTGTTATTATCTATGTCTCTAATGCCTATTGTTATTCATCAAATGGGAGCTTACAGTTTAGTACAAGGAGAATTAGGTATTTTACCTTCTTATGAGGCTTTTTTAAACGATTATGGCAATGCCTTTAGAACTTATAAACATGGAGCTTTTCATGGCGTTTTTGCGGGAATATTCATTGCATTGCCCATTTTAGGAACCAATGCCTTGTTTGAACGCAAAAGCGCTAAATATATTTTAATTAATAGCGGTTATTGGATCGTGACATTGGGAATAATGGGCGCTATTATTTGTGGATGGAGATAATTTTGTAACCTTTTTATACTATTAAAGACTGATGACAAAAGTTTTCAGTCTTTATTTTTTTGCCTTGATAACCTATAAACTATATCAGTCTGTAAAAGATATTCCCAAACAACCATGGGATGACATATCTAGTAATGATATTTTTTTAAAAACGCCTTACTTAGAAGCCTCATCCAAAGCATTGCCAAAAACAATTTCAATGAGTTATGTGGGTGTTTTTAAAGATCATCAACTGCTAGGTGTTGCGGTTGTACAGCATGTTCAGCTATATTTAAAAGACATGTTTAGGCGTGAAGGCGCATCTTGTTTTAAAGAGGCTATTCAAAATTTTGTTTCTAAATTTTTAAAAGGACACATCTTAGTCGTTGGTAACTTAACACATACAGGGCAACATGGGCTTTTTTTTAATGAATCGTTAATTACTTCTTCTGAGTTTTTGACCATCATTTTTGAAGCTATTGAAGAAATTCAAAAAACGATAAAAAAAGATTATAAAAAAACCATCCGATTGATTTTGTTTAAGGATTTTTTTGAAAACGACCCCATTCACAAGGAACACATGGCTTTTAAAGCCCAAAAGTTTCATAAACTAAAGGTTCAGCCTAACATGTTAATGGCAATAAAAGAGTCTTGGTTAAGTGTTCAGGATTATTTGAATACCATGACTACTAAATATAGAGCAAGATATTATAGGGCAAGAAAAAAAAGAACAAACATTTTTATACGAGAATTAGATTTAAACACCCTAAAAAAAACCTCAAGCACGGTTTATAATTTGTATCTAAATGTTTCAAAAAACGCTGCCTTTAATACCTTTGTTTTACCCGAAAATCATTTTTGGAGCTTAAAGGAACATTTAGAAGACAATTTTAAGGTTTTTGGATATTATTTTGAGGAAGATCTTATTGGTTTTTATTCCTTAATTCTTAATAACGACTGTATAGAGACGTATTTTTTAGGCTACGAAACCAATCATCAACACACCAATCAATTATATTTAAACATGCTTTATGATATGGCAGAATATGCCATAAAAAATAAGTTTAAAACGGTTGTTTATGCCAGGACGGCCATGGAGATTAAAAGTTCTGTTGGTGCTAAACCCGAAACCATGTATATGTATCTAAAATACACCAATCCATTAGTCAATAGTGTTTTAAAACAAGTGTTTAGATTTATGAACCCAAGCCAACAATGGGAAGAAAGACATCCTTTTAAAAATTAAAACGCTCATTAAAACTGGTTTAATGAGCGTTTTTATCTATAAAGAACAGCTTATTTATCTGTTTTTCTAGGATTGTTTTTAGCATCTTTCATAGCTTCACCTATTTGGTTACTTGCGGTAAAACTGGCAAGCATGTCATTTAACATACTATTTGCTGCTTGTGGCGAATTTGGTAACAAAATAAGGTTACTATTAGTGTGCTGACCGATAGACTGTAATGTATCATAATGTTGTGTTACCACAATTAAGGCAGAAGCTTCTTGGGAATTAATACCAACTTTGTTTAAAACCATTACAGATTCCTCTAAACCACGGGCAATTTCACGACGCTGGTCG
Organism: Flavobacteriaceae bacterium CG_4_10_14_3_um_filter_33_47; assembly: GCA_002784145.1. Lineage (GTDB taxonomy): Bacteria > Bacteroidota > Bacteroidia > Flavobacteriales > Flavobacteriaceae > Yeosuana. The sequence continues at coordinate 18,552 of PFKE01000157.1, forward strand.
GCTATACCTTGTCCTTGTAAACGTTTACTTTCTGCCTCCGCTTTCGCTTTTTCAACTATTAATATTCTGGCTGCATCACCTTCATACTGGGCTGCTGTTTTCTCTCTATCGGCCGCATTAATACGGTTCATGGCGGCTTTTACTTGTGCATCAGGATCAATATCGGTGACTAAAGTTTTTATAATATCATAACCATATTCCATCATGGCATCGTTCAATTCTGTTTTAACCGCAATGGCAATATCGTCTTTCTTTACAAAAACATCATCCAATTTCATTTTTGGAACTTCAGCTCTTACCACATCAAACACGTACGATGTAATTTGCTCATGTGGATAGTCCAGTTTATAAAACGCATCATAGACTTTTTCCCTTATCACTTTATATTGCACGGATACTTTAAGTTTTACAAACACATCGTCTAAGGTTTTGGTCTCAATAATAACGTCTAATTGCTGAATTTTTAAGCTTAAACGACCAGCAATTCTATCGATTAACGGAATTTTTAGTTGGAATCCTGATTGACGGATGCTCTGAAATTTACCAAATCGTTCTATGATCGCCGCTGTTTGCTGCTTCACAGTAAAAACAAAAGAAATAAACAATAAAACAATGAGTACAATAATGGGAATAGAATAAAAGTTCATAATAATTTTATTAAAATGTTAGAAATATTAAGATACGAAATTTATGGTATATTTGATTCTTTATTAACAATACTTATGCATTACAAACACATTTATTTATTAGTAGCTTTGTGGATGGCTTTTGTTACAAAAAGTTTTTCTCAAAGAGGTAATTATCCTATTACAAACGGCATATCTATAACAGGGGCTGTTACTAAATATAACATCGTTACCAATAATTTTGCAACGGAACAAACCACCGGTTTTTTAGGGGGTTTTTCCGCAACGGTAGACATTCCTTTGCGTTGGTATAATATAAGTTTTGGCATGCAACTATCTGAAAACCATATAAACATTTCAGGAAGACCAGCCGTTATAAGTTCTGAAAATGATTTTATCGATTATAAATTATTTGCAGCTCAAGTGGCTTTATTGGGACATATAAAAATTATTGAAAACCATGTTACCATAGATGTTGGCCCTATGCTTCAATATAACGGAAAGCTTGAACTTAATGATGCTTTACAAGAAAGTTTTTATATTAATAATTATAACAATCTTTCAGCTTCAGACATCACTAATATTTCTCAATTTAATATAAATGGCGCTATTGGTGCTTCAGCAGGATTAGATTTTCTAAAATTAAAGGTTCAGTACATTTATGGATTTACCAACATTTTAAAAAAGCTTAACACCCAAAACTTAGACACTTCAGGAAATAGCAACCCAAGTTTTAAAGGGAATCAATCCATGTTGGTTTTAGCAGCGATGGTGTCTTTTTAAAACCCCAGCACATCTTTATAATACCTTAAAGGTATGTTCTATTCGTTTGATAGTTTCCTTTTTTCCAATCATAAACATAATGTCAAACACATCGGGTCCTTGTAAAGCACCCACTAAAGCAAGACGTAAGGGCATCATGACGTTTCCAAAACTTATATGGTTTGAAGTAATCCAGCCTTTTATTTGTGTTTGAAGGTTTTCTACCGTAAAGTCTTCAACCGTTTTTATGATTGAAATCAATTGATGTAAAAGTTCTTTTGTGCCTTCTTTAAAAGCTTTTTTCATCGCTTTCTCATCATAAGAAGCTGGTGCTTCAAAAAAGTAATGACTTAAATCCCATAGCTCACTTATAAATGTGGCACGTTCTTTTATTAATCCAACGGCAAAAGCGATATATGCCGTGTCGATAGAATTTAATTGGCTTTTTTGCTTTTTAAAGCTTTCGGCCAATTCTATATCATGTTGCTCCTGCATGTAATGATGATTAAACCACTTTATTTTTTCGGGGTCAAAGCGTGCGCCTGCTTTGTGTACGCGCTCTAATTCAAACGCATTTACAAGCTCATTTAATGAAAATATTTCTTGTTCGGTTCCTGGATTCCATCCCAATAATGCCATAAAATTAACCATGGCTTCTGGAAAATAGCCATCTTCTTTATAGCCTCTTGAAATATCGCCGGTTTGAGGATCTTTCCATTCTAAAGGAAACACTGGAAAGCCTAATTTATCGCCATCGCGTTTACTTAGTTTTCCTTTTCCTGTTGGTTTTAAAATGAGCGGCAAATGAGCAAATTGTGGTGCTTCCCAACCAAATGCTTGGTATAATTGATAATGTAATGCTAAGGACGGTAACCATTCTTCGCCACGGATTACATGGGTTATTTCCATTAAATGATCGTCAACTATATTGGCTAAATGGTAGGTTGGCATGCCATCACTTTTAAACAATACTTTATCATCTAAGATATTGGTGTCAATGGTCATTTCGCCTCTTATCATATCCGTTAAATGTAAGGTTTCATCTTTAGGAGATTTAAACCGAATTACATAGGATTCGCCACGAGCAAGTTTTTTTTCAACAGCCTCTTTTGAAAGTGACAATGAATTGCTAAGTTTTTCTCTGTTATGCCAGTTGTAAATAAAGGTTTTCCCTTTTTCTTCATGGTCTTTTCTGTGAAAATCTAAATCTTCTGCCGTGTCAAACGCATAGTAGGCATGGCCTGAAGCAATTAACTGTTCGGCATACCGCACATAGATTTCCTGTCGTTCGCTTTGTCTGTATGGGCCAAACCCACCTTCTTTTCCTGGGCCTTCATCAAAAGGAATGTTGCACCAGTTTAAAGCATTAATAATGTATTGTTCAGCACCTTTAACATAACGGTTTTGGTCGGTATCTTCAATTCTAAGAATAAAAGTGCCTTGGTGTTTTTTGGCAAATAAATAGTTAAATAAAGCGGTGCGAACTCCGCCAATATGCAAAGGTCCTGTTGGGCTTGGTGCAAAACGCACACGAACTTGGTTACTCATGCTTTGTGATTTTGAGTGCAAAGATAAAAGTATATTTATGAATAGAAATAATTATGCACCTATCATTTCTCGGGGAACCCGTTTATTCATAATATGAAACCAAATTGGAGGAATCATGGCCAAAACCATGGAAGTTGGATAACCAAAAGGCAGTTGTGGGCTTTCAGCATGACAATCTAATATTTGATACTTTTTTGATGTTTTGTAATGATGGTCGCTATGTCTGGTTAATTCATACAACACAATTCTTCCAATAACATGATTAGAGTTCCACGAATGAATTGCTTTAACGCGTTCATATCTACCTGATGCCGTTTTTAACCTTAACAACCCGTAATGTTCAATATAGTTTACGGTTTCTAAAAGCAAGCATCCTGTTATGGCTGAAAGCCATATAAAAACCAGGCCTAAATTCCCAAAAAACAAATAAATAAAAAACAGATACAAGGCTTGAATACCTGTAAACCAAAACATATCATTTTTTAGGGAGAACAAGGTTAAATGCTGGTTATTTAGTAATTTTTTTTGAATGTCCCAGGCGCTTATGTATTGTCTAAACATGGAAGTAACCCAAAATGAGTATACGGTTTGGTTATATCTTGCTGTGGCTGGATCTTCTTTGGTGGCAGCGTGTAAATGGTGACCAAAATTATGTTCAATATAAAAGTGCATATACAACGCCGGCAATAATAATGCTTTACCCAAATAGCGCTCCTTGGTGGTTTGTCTATGACCTAATTCATGACCGACATTAATCCCATTAACACCCAAAACAATTCCCAGAGAAATTACAAAGCCAATAAATTCATAGGTATCCAATGCCTTTGATTTAAGGGTTATTAAGGCAAACAGAACCAGTCCAAATACTATGGGCAAATTAAAGTATAACAACCAATCAAATAGCTTGTTTTTTAATTTATTTTTTGAGACTTCTTCGGTAACATTGGTCGTATAAACAGGAAAAATTAATTCTAAAACAGGTATTAAAATAAAGGCATAAACAGGGGTTAGAAAGGCATAAATTCCTTTAATGTTAAATCCAATAATGGCTACCGCAGGAATGGTTAAAGCTGCTAAATATTTTAAATCTTTCATTTAATTACGATACGCTTTATTTAATATTTTATGTTTAGAACATGGTATAATATCAAATTTAGTCAATTATAACATAAAATAAAATTGTAATTTCGTAAGTTACAACTAGTAAGATTTTATAAAGAGATAAAACCAATTTGGACGGATATAAACACATACAACTTAAATTAGAAGGGTTCGTTAGAAAGTATTATACCAATGAACTCATTAAAGGAACTATTTTGTTTTTTTCTTTAGGGCTTATTTACTTTTTATTGACACTTTTAATAGAGTCTTTTTTGTGGTTAAATGCCACGTCAAGAACCCTTTTGTTTTGGTTGGTTGTTTTTGTTGAATTGTCTTTGATCATAAAATTTATTGCCATTCCCATTGCAAAACTATTAAAGCTTAAAGAAGGGATAAGTCATGAAGAAGCTTCAAAAATTATTGGGAAGCATTTTCCTAAAGTAAACGATAAACTACTAAATGTTTTACAGCTGGATAAGGAATCATCCAAAACGGAGTTGTTAATAGCTAGCATTAATCAAAAAGCACGGGAATTAAGCCCTATTCCTTTTAAATTGGCTATTAATTTTAAAGCCAATCTGAAATACTTAAGGTACGCCGCCATTCCATTGCTAATCATTATGGTTTCTGTAAGCACTGGTAATTTTAATATGTTTAGTGATAGTTTTGATAGGGTAATCCATTATAAAACCGCCTATGAACCACCAGCCCCTTTTCAATTTTATGTGGTTAATAATAATTTAAATGCTATTGAAAACAGCAATTTTAAGTTATATGTAACTGTTTCTGGCGAAGCTATTCCTGATAATATTGAAATTCAATACCATAAAGAATCTTATTTTTTGCAACAAAAAAAGGCAGGTGAGTTTGAGTATGAGTTTTCAAAAATAAAAGAAGATGTTCGGTTTGTTTTAACAGCTAATGGCATCATATCAAAACCGTATCATCTTCAGGTTATTCAAGCACCTTCATTATTGAGTTTTGAAATGGTTTTAAATTTTCCCAAGTACACTAAAAAACAAACAAAAGTTTTAAAAAGTACTGGAAATGCTTTGGTTCCTGAAGGGACTGAGGTTATTTGGAATCTTAAAACCAAATCTACTGAGGCGGTTCAATTACTGTCCAAGGATACCATGGGTTTTTCAAAGACAAACAACGATCTGTTTCAGCTGTCCAAAAGAGTTTTCAATCATCTTGATTATAGCCTAAGTACCAGTAATAGCCATTTAAAAAACCACGAGAATTTAGCCTTTAATATTGAGGTTGTGAAAGACGAATATCCAGAAATTAATCTTAAAATGGAAATAGATAGTGTTGATTTGCAAACCCTATATTTTCATGGTCAGTTAAGTGATGATTATGGCTTTAGTAAGTTGCAGATGGTTTACTTTCCAACAGATAACGAAACACAAATAAACCGTATTCAACTTCCCGTTTCTTCCTCCAACATTGGTGAATTTTTCACAACATTTCCTGATAATTTAAACATTCAAGAAGGCGTAAGCTATAGCCTATATTTTCAGGTTTTTGACAATGACGACAGCCATCATTTTAAAAACACAAAAAGCAGTACTTATATTTATAGAAAGCGTACAAAAGAAGAAGAAGAACAAAAAAAGCTCAATCAACAAATCGAAACCATTAAAGATTTAAACAATTCTTTAAAGAAGATTGACGAACAAGAAAAGCAATTAGAAGAGTTGTCAAAAACCCAAAAGGAAAAATCTGAGCTTAATTTTAATGATAAGAAAAAACTTGAATCCTTTCTTAAACGTCAAAAGCAGCAAGATGAATTAATGAAAAACTTTAATGAACAATTAAAGAACAACCTTGAAGAATTTCAAAAAGACAACATAAAGGAAGACACCTTCAAAGAAGATTTAAAAAACCGTTTGGCTGAAAATGAAAAACAGCTAAAAGAAGACGAAAAGCTTTTAAATGAATTAGAAAAGCTTAAGGAAAAGATTAATAAAGAAGAGTTTTCGCAAAAACTTGAACAATTAGCTAAACAAAATAAAAACAAAAAGCGAAGTTTACAGCAGTTATTGGAGTTAACCAAACGCTTTTATGTTGCCAAAAAGCTAGAAAAGTTAAAGGAACAATTAACAAAGCAAGCGATTGATCAAGAAAAATTATCCAACGAAAAGAGCGAAAACAACACTAAAGAAAAACAAGACAGCTTAAACAAGGAGTTTGAAGATTTTGTAAAAAACCTTGAGGAATTAGAGAAAGACAATAAATCTTTAAAGAACCCGATAGATATTCCTCGAGACAAGTTAGACGAAAATGAAGTTAAAACAGAACAAAACAAAGCTTCTGAAGAATTGCAAAATCAAGATAAAAATGAATCTTTAGATAAAGAAGAACAAAGCCCAAAAGAAGATTCGCCATTAAAAAAAGCGCAAAAGAGCCAAAAAAATGCAGCAAAAAAAATGATGCAAATGAGCCAAAGGATGCAACAATCTATGCAAATGAGTGGCGGCGAACAATTGCAGGAAGATGCCGAAATGCTGCGCCAAATTTTAGATAATGTATTATTATTTTCTTTTGACCAAGAATCTTTAATGAACCAATTTAAAGCGGTAGACGTCAATCATAATAATTATGCTAAGTTTTTGAGAGCTCAAAGTGGTTTGAGAGAACATTTTAAGCATATAGACGACAGTTTGTTTGCACTGTCTTTAAGACAACCTAAATTATCCGAAATGGTCAATAAAGAAATAACCGAGGTTTATTTTAATATGGATAAATCGATAACACAACTTGCTGAAAACCAAATGATTCAAGGTATTTCCAATCAACAATTCACCATCATGGCGGCCAATAACTTGGCAAATTTCTTAAGTGATGTATTAGATAACATGGAAGAGCAGTTAAATCCTTCGCCAGGGAAAGGCAAAGGGAATTCAGACATGCAATTGCAAGATATTATTATGACTCAGGAAGAGCTTAAAAAAATGATGGAGAATGGCCTTAAAGAAGGCGATAAAGGAAAGCCTAAAGATGGTAATAGTAAAGAAGATGGTAAACAACCAGGCCAATCTCAAGGCGATAATGAAGGAGAAGGCGATATGATGAATGGGAAATTATTTGAGATTTACCAACAACAACAGGAATTAAGACAGGCTTTAGAGGAACGCCTTTCAAAAGAAGGCAAAAATGGCCAGGAGTCTAATTTGTTAAAAAACATGGAAGACATTGAGTTGGATCTTTTAAATAAAGGGTTTACAAACGAAACATTGCAGAAAATGAAAGCATTAGAGCATCAATTATTAAAGTTAGAGAATGCCACATTTCAACAAGGCGAGGATAATAAAAGAGAATCTAAAACAAACAAAGAGACCTTTTCTGGCAATAAAGATTCCACAATACAGAAGGCAAAACAATATTTTAAAACCACCGAAATTTTAAACAGACATGCACTACCTTTGCAACAAAATTTTAAATTAAAAGTTCAAAATTATTTTAAAAATTTAGATGATTAGTTTTAATTATGAAACCCTGTTTTCATTAAACAATGAAAAGAAAATTGCCAACTGGATATCAAGCGTTATTACTTTAGAGGGGTTTAAAGAAGAGGAAGTTAACTATATTTTTTGTGACGACGCTTATTTGCATAAATTGAATCTTGAGTTTCTAAGTCACGACACCTTAACAGACATCATAAGTTTTGATTATTCGGTCGGAAAAATATTATATGGAGATATTTTTATTTCTATTGAAAGGGTTAAGGAAAATGCCGCAGACTTTAAGGTTTCTTTCACAGATGAATTAAACAGAGTCATGGTTCATGGGGTTTTACACTATTGTGGTTACAAGGATAAAACCGTTGAAGATACTAAGCTCATGCGAGACAAGGAAAATTACTATCTACATTTACTGGCTTAGGTTCATAGATTATGCCGTATATTTGCAAACTAATTTTTCAAATTAATAAAACAACAGTTCCACGTGGAACAATTTAACTGAATAAGATTAAAAACGTATAAGATGTTTAATGGAGTATATGATGTTATTGTTGTAGGCGCTGGCCATGCAGGTAGCGAAGCTGCTGCTGCTGCTGCTAATATGGGAAGCAAGACTTTACTTATTACTATGAATCTTCAAAATATTGCGCAAATGTCTTGTAATCCAGCTATGGGCGGTATTGCAAAAGGCCAAATTGTAAGAGAAATTGATGCATTAGGTGGTTATAGTGGTATTGTAAGTGACACATCTGCCATTCAGTTTAAAATGCTTAATAAATCTAAAGGGCCAGCCATGTGGAGTCCAAGAGTTCAAAGCGATAGAATGAGGTTTGCTGAAGACTGGAGATTGATGCTAGAAAGAACACCCAATTTAGATTTTTATCAAGACATGGCTAGCGGTTTACTTATTGAAGGCAATAGGGTAATTGGAGTTAAAACATCACTAGGAATTGAGATAAAGTCTAAAACCGTTGTTTTAACCAATGGCACTTTTTTAAATGGACTCATACATATAGGTGATAAAAATTTTGGCGGAGGCAGAGCAGGCGAAAGAGCTTCAACAGGTCTTACAGAACAGCTGGTTGGTTTTGGTTTTGATTCTGGAAGAATGAAAACAGGAACACCACCAAGAGTAGATGGAAGATCATTGGATTATAGCAAGATGATTGAACAACCAGGTGATGAACGTCCAGAAAAATTCTCTTTTTTAGATATAACAAAACCTCTTGAGAAACAACGCTCTTGCTATATGACTTACACCAGCTTGGAAGTTCATGATTTGTTAAGAGAAGGTTTTGATAGATCGCCTATGTTTAATGGAAGAATAAAAAGCTTAGGGCCTAGATATTGCCCTTCCATTGAAGATAAGATTAATCGTTTTGCAGATAAAGACAGACATCAACTTTTTGTGGAGCCCGAAGGATGGAACACAGTCGAAGTTTATGTTAACGGGTTTTCAACATCGTTACCCGAAGATGTTCAGTTCAAAGCATTGCGCTCTGTGGTAGGTTTTGAGAACGTTAAGTTCTTTAGACCAGGCTATGCCATAGAATATGATTATTTTCCACCTACGCAGTTAAAGCACACCTTAGAAACGAAACTTATAGACGGCTTATATTTTGCAGGACAAATTAATGGCACAACAGGTTACGAAGAAGCCGCTTCTCAAGGTATCATGGCTGGAATTAATGCTAGTTTAAAAGTTAAAGAAAAAGACCCGTTTACGCTTAAAAGAGATGAAGCTTATATTGGAGTTTTAATTGACGATTTAATCACCAAAGGAACCGAAGAACCCTATAGAATGTTTACTTCCAGAGCTGAATACAGAACCTTACTAAGGCAAGATAATGCCGATTTAAGATTAACCCCAAAAGGGTTTGAATTGGGCTTAGCAAGCGAAAAACGATTAAAGCGTATGGAACAAAAGCACAACGATGCAGAAAAATTTGTTCGTTTCTTTTCAGAAACTAGCGTCAAACCAGAAGAGGCCAATCCTGTTTTAGAATCAAAAGGCTCTGCTTTAGTCAATCAATCAGATAAGATGTTTAAGATATTTTCAAGACCCAATATCACCATTGATGATGTTAGAAAATTTAAAGCCGTTGAAAGTTATATTCAAGAGAATCATTTAGACAACGAAGTTATTGAACAAGCAGAAATTCAGGTTAAATACTCAGGATATATTTCTAAAGAAAAAAATAATGCTGATAAATTAACAAGGCTAGAATACGTTAAAATTCCAACGGATTTTGATTACTCGCAAATTAAATCCATGAGTTACGAAGCGCGCGAAAAACTTAAAAAAATCAAACCTACAACCGTTTCGCAAGCATCAAGAATCAGTGGAGTTTCTCCCAACGATATTTCTGTTTTATTGGTATATATGGGAAGATAATTTTATGGTTCCACGTGGAACCATCCTTTTTGTTTTGAAATTAACAGCATAAAAATATAGATTACTTTTGAATGACAAAGACTATAAAAGCCCAAAATTAGTGGTAAAAGACCATTCTGTTTCAGGAGAAATGTTTGAATTGATTTATAATAAAAAACTTGATTTTCTTGAAACAAAACCGCAACCAACTTTAGACAAGCTTTCGGATTATTATAAAAGTGAAGATTATATTTCCCATACAGATTCAAAAAGAAATCTCTTTGAAACTACCTATCAGTTCATTAAAAAAATAGCGCTTAAAAAAAAATTAAAGCTTATAAACACCTACTCAAAATCCGGAAAAGTACTTCTAGATATGGGTTGTGGAACAGGAAGCTTTTTGCAAATAGCGCAGCAAAATGGTTGGAAGGTTTTAGGAATTGAACCTAACCAAGATGCCAGGAAAATAGCCAATAATAAAATTGGTGATTTTGTTTTTGATGTTGACCATCTTATAAAATTAGAAAAGGAGCGTTATGATGTGATTACGTTGTGGCATGTTTTAGAACATTTACCAAATATAGAAGTGCACATAAAAATTTTTAAAAGACTTTTAAAACAAAATGGCACTTTAATTATTGCTGTTCCTAATTATAAAAGTTACGATGCGCAATTTTATAAAAACCATTGGGCAGCTTTTGACGTGCCAAGGCATCTCTGGCATTTTTCTAAAACCGCCATTTCAAAATTAGTTGCTCTTGAAAACATGAAAGTCATTAAAACGTATCCAATGCTATTTGATGCATTTTATGTAAGTCTACTTTCTGAAAAATATAAAACAGGAAACATGAATCCTGTTAGAGCTTTTTGGATCGGTCTTTTTTCAAATTTAAAAGGAATCCAAACAAAAGAGTATTCTTCAATAATTTATTGCATAAAAAAGGCTTAAATCAAATCTAGGGGCTTTATTTAAACGCTAGCAACCAAAAATTAGTAATGCCCTTCGATGTTTTTTTTAAGGTCTTAAAACAGCTTTAATCGCTTGGTTTTTAATAATTAAAACTAATTAAACAACAACAGGGCTATAAGATTTTATTATAATGCTAAAACAGTCTAATTCTTTATTTAATTTCTCTTTTACTTTACTACTTTTGCTAAAAATTTTAAAAAACCAAAAATGAAAAATATTGTTTATGTAATGGTTGTTCTATTGACAGTTGTCTCTTGTCAGAAAACACAAAAAATTGGATATATTGATAACGGAAAAGTGATCAATGAATATCAAAGTAAAAAAGACATTGAATCTAAGTATCAAGCAAAAGATGCAGCGTTTCAAAAAAGGGCGGATAGTATTGGTCAAGCGTTTCAATTAGAAGCTCAGGAATTTCAAACCAGTGCTAAAAGCATGAGTCCAAATGCACAACAAGAAAAATATCAACAACTTGGACAAAAGCAACAAACCTTAAAGCAACAAATGCAATTTGAGCAACAACAAATTCAACAAGCCTTTCAAACAGAGATAGACACGCTTATTGTTGAAGTGAAAGATTTTGTAAAGGATTATGGAAAGAAAAACGGGTATACCTATATTTTAGGTACCAGTGATGCAGCCGCAACGGTGTTATATGGTACCGATGAAAATGATTTAACACAAACCATTTTGGACGCCTTAAACAAAGAATACAAAAAATAATATGGTTTATATCTCTGATTTTCAGATTTTTAAAAGCGCTAAACATTGTTTAGCGCTTTTCTTTTTCAAGCATAAAAAGAAAATGCTTTTTCAATCAAATGTATCTTAACATTTCCTTGTCCCAACAGTTCGCCATCGGCTTGTACAAAAGTGAAATCTTTTCCGTGGATTTCAAGACTAATGGCCTTTGTTTTTAATGATAAAACCTTTTCGTGATTGGTAATTTTCCCATTAAACAGATACCTTAAGTTTTTAATGATTTCAAGTTTACTAAGATTTTTAGCAATACTAACATCAAATAAACCATCAAAGGCGTTTGCATCTTTCGTTAAAATCATGCCACCACCTGAATATTTACAAAGACCAACAATGGTCATTAACGTGGTACCTGAATAATGGACTTTTGAATTTATGAAAATGTCTACACTGAAATTTTTATAAGATAATAAACCAATCAATGCACCCAAAAAATAAGAGAATCTACCTAAATTTTTAAACCGGTTTGACTTGCCGACAACATAACCATCAAAACCAATGCCTGCCAAATTATTAAAGTAAACAGGATTAGACTTTTGAGTAGTAAACGTTATTTTTCCAATATCTTGACACAAAACATTTCCTTGCAGAATGGTTTTAATGGCGGCATGAATATTCGTTGAAATTTTATGGGTTTTAACCCAATCGTTTCCTGTACCAATAGGAATCATACCAACATGAATGGTATGAGTAGGTATTTTATTTTGAGACATGATACCATTTATAATGTTATGAAGTGTTCCATCTCCACCAACACAAATAATGTGTCTAAAACCCATATCAACATAGTCATGAACCAAAGTGATGCTATGTTTAGGATATTCCGTTACAACTAAATGATAATTAAATTGATGCTCTTCAAGAAGCCGTTTTATTTCTGGCCATTTCCTTTTGCTTTTTCCGTTTCCAGAAGTAGGATTAAGAATAACCAACCATTTTTTTGAAAGCACAGACACTAAACAGAATTTTTATGAAGTAAGCGCGTAAGTTTTATGGATAAGTCTGTTAGTATAATTTTTGAATTTCCATTTCTCTCAATATGATAAACAGCGTCCTGCAACTCGTTACTAATATCTAAAATATTAGCATGGTGAATAAAAGGCGCAAATTTTTCAAGTTTAAAAGATTCTGTTTTTGGTTCAAGATATACGAGTTCTGGAGCATTATAATTTAATAACAAAGCTTGTCTAAAAAAATTTAAGCAAAAAAGCAAAAATTGCTTTTGGGTTTCTCTGCCAGTTTTTGAAATATCTTCGCTCCAATTAATCAAATCATGTATGGCGGCTTTATTTCCCTTGGCTTTAAAGGCACTTCGTATCCAAAATATAAACCATTCTTCAAATTGTAAATCTTCAGAATCTTGATAAATAAGATCGCAGGCTTTATTGAAATTACCTTGAGATTGATGCGATATTTTAGTAGATACCGATTCCTCAAGGCCATAATGTTTCATTAGGCCAGATTTTATGACACGTTCAGATAACGGAGGAAAATAAAGTGTTTGACATCTGGATTTAATGGTGTTAATAATCTGTTCTTCGTCTTCAGCTATCAATATAAAAACCGTTTTGGGCGGCGGTTCTTCAATAAGTTTTAAAAGTTTGTTGGCGCAGGCACTGTTCATTTTTTCGGCCATCCAAATTAGCATGACCTTATAGCCGCCTTCATAGGGTTTTAAGGCCAATGCTTTTACTATTTCAAAGGCTTCATCAACACCAATTTGTCCCTGCTTATTGTCAACACCTAATAGTTTATACCAATCAAACAAATTACCATAAGGCTGGTCTTTTAAGAGTTTCCGCCATTCTTGCATGTAGTGGCTGGAAACGGGATGACTTTTAACCTTGTCGCTGGTGGTTACAGGAAACGCAAAATGTAAGTCCGGATGCGAAAATGTATTAAATTTTAAATTGCAGGATGGATTGCCAGAATTATTTTCCCCTTCGGTATTGGAACACAAAAGATATTGCGCATATGCAATAGCCATAGGCAAAGTTCCGCTTCCTTCTGGGCCAACAAACAATTGTGCATGCGGAATTCTACCTTGATCAACACATTGTGTTAGGTGTTTTTTTATGTAATCTTGACCTAAAATTTCCTCAAAAAGCATAGCACAAAGATAGTTTTTTTATAATTCTGTACCACTTCAATCGTTTTCGTAAAAAAACTCGTTTTACAGCAGTTTTTAATTAGTTACATTTGTAAAACAATGGGCGCTTAAATTATTGTTATTCAACAAAAAAAGTAAACATTTATTAATTTCTAACGGATAAAAAACATAAATATAAACGAATGAAAACGCTTAACGATTTTAATTTCTCAAACAAAAAAGCTCTTATAAGAGTTGATTTTAACGTGCCTTTAAATGAAAACTTTGAGGTTACTGACGCAACCAGAATTGTATCGGCAAAACCAACCATAATAAAAATTTTAGAAGATGGTGGAAGTTGTATATTAATGTCTCACTTAGGAAGACCAAAAGGAGTCCAAGATGAATTTTCATTAAAACATATTGTACAGAAAGTTGAAGATATTTTAGGCGTTGAAGTAAAGTTTGTTGATGAATGTGTTGGCCCAAAAGCAGAAGCAGCTTCAGCAAGTTTGGAGCCAGGTAAAATATTGTTACTTGAAAATCTGCGTTTTCATAAAGAAGAAGAAGCCGGCGATAAAGCTTTTTCTGAACAACTATCAAAATTAGGTGACATTTATGTCAACGATGCCTTTGGTACGGCTCATAGAGCGCATGCTTCAACAACCATAGTGGCCGACTTTTTTCCAAAAAATAAATGTTTTGGATACTTATTGGCCCAGGAAATTGAAAGTATTGAAAAAGTAATGAAAACAGGGGAAAAACCGGTATTGGCAGTACTTGGTGGTGCAAAAGTGTCTTCAAAAATCACTATTATTGAAAACATTCTTGATAAAATGGATCATTTAATTATTGGCGGAGGCATGTCTTTTACTTTTGTAAAAGCACAAGGAGGAAACATAGGAAACTCTATTTGCGAAGATGATAAAATGGATCTGGCTTTAGATATTTTAAAGCAGGCAAAAGAAAAAAATGTTCAAGTTCATATTCCTGTGGATGTGATAGCAGCAGATAAATTTAGTAACGATGCTAACACTCAAATAGTTGACATCAATGCAATACCTGACGGTTGGGAAGGTGTTGATGCCGGGCCAAAATCCATCGCCATATTTCACGATATTGTTATGAAGAGTAAAACCATTTTATGGAATGGACCTTTAGGTGTTTTTGAAATGGAGAAATTTGCTAAAGGCACGATTGCATTGGGCAACTCCATTGCTGAAGCTACAAAAAACGGAGCGTTTTCTTTAGTAGGTGGCGGAGATTCAGTAGCGGCGGTTAAACAATTTGGGTTTGAAGATAAAGTAAGTTATGTAAGTACTGGTGGAGGCGCTATGTTAGAAAGCCTTGAAGGAAAAACTTTGCCAGGCATTGCCGCCATATTAGAATAAAAACCATTTTAATTTTCTATTTAAATTAAAAAATACGATTTTAGCAATACCATCGTTCAATAATAAATGTAACTTTTATGGCTTTGCGAATCTTAATAATCGTTTTTATAACCAATATTGGACTTTGTTTTTCACAAACCAAAGATTCTATTGTTCCACAAACCACTAAAACAATAGACTCTTTAATTGATGGAAATGCAAATATTAGTAAAATAATAAAAGCTGAGATAGATAGCATCTCAGCTTTAAGTTTTTTAGATAATAACCACGCCGCAGGTTTAGATGAAAAGTGGTTAGAAGAGTTATACAGTAATGATTTGTATGACACTATTTATAAATCAATATCTGAAATTACTTTTGAAGAAATTGATTACCCAGAGCTCCCAACAGACACACTTAAAACCCGGTTAAAAGCCCTAAGCGCAAAAACACCTTTCAATGTAGAATACAACCCAGGCTTAGAAAGCGTTATTAAATCGTATTTAAAAAACAGAAGAGAATCTCTACAGCGTCTCATGGCGCTTAGTGCGTTTTACTTCCCCATGTTTGAAAGAGAATTAGATAGCCACGAGATTCCATTGGAAATAAAATATTTAGCCATTGTAGAATCTGCATTAAAACC
Organism: Flavobacteriaceae bacterium CG_4_10_14_3_um_filter_33_47; assembly: GCA_002784145.1. Classification (GTDB taxonomy): domain Bacteria; phylum Bacteroidota; class Bacteroidia; order Flavobacteriales; family Flavobacteriaceae; genus Yeosuana. The sequence goes on from PFKE01000157.1 coordinate 34,261, forward strand.
AAGGGCAAAATCTAGAGTAGGCGCCACAGGCTTGTGGCAATTTATGTACAGTACGGGCAAAATGTATGGTTTGGATGTGAGTAGTTATGTTGACGAACGCAGTGATCCCATAAAATCTACAGAAGCTGCCACCAAATATTTATCAAAATTATATGAGATTTTTGGCGATTGGGATTTAGCATTAGCAGCCTACAATTCTGGCCCGGGAAATGTAACAAAAGCCATTAGAAGGTCTGGAGGCTATCAAAATTATTGGAATATCAGGCATAATTTACCTCGTGAAACCGCTGGATATTTACCAGCTTTTTTAGCAACCATGTATATTTTTGAATACGCAGAAGAACATGGGTTTGTAAAAGCAAAACCTGAGTTTGTTTATAAAGAAACCGATACAGTTATTGTAAAACAAATGATAACGTTTGATCAGGTTTCTGAAATTACTGGTGTTCCTGTAGAAGAACTTCAGTTTTTAAACCCTTCCTATAAACTGGACATCATTCCATTTATCAAAGATGAAAAATACACATTGCGTTTGCCTAGAAATGTTATTGGGCCATTTGTAAATAATGAAAAACAAATATATGCCTATGCCAAGGCCGAATTTGATAAGCGTGAAAAACCCTTACCACAATTTTTTGAAGCCGAAAGCAAAACAACCTATCATGTAAAATCAGGAGATTTTTTAGGAAAGATTGCAAGACAGTATGGGGTTAGGGTAAGTCAAATTAAACAATGGAATGGCTTAAGAAGCAATAATATTAGTATAGGTCAAAGGCTCATTATTTACCCAACAAAACCTCATTTGGCCAATAAGCCTTCTACAACAAAAACACCTGTTCACAAGCAGAATTCTGAAAACAGTGACTACTATACCGTAAAAGAAGGAGACTCTTTGTGGAGCATCTCTCAAAAATTTTCTGGAGTTTCTGTTCAAAATATTAAAGATTGGAACGATATTAGTGGTAATCATTTAAAACCAGGAATGAAACTTAAAATATCGAAAGGATAAGTTCCTTTTAACTTTAATAAAATCATGAAAAAAGCTTTTTTAATCACCGTACTATCCTTAATTATTCTATCCTGTGGGAATGAAAAATCAGAAAACAAAAAAATTCTTTCAGACTCTTCAGGAAACATTAACAATGTCTCAATTGTTGTAGATAACGATTTATGGAGCGGTAGCATAGGTGATGCTATTAGAACCACTTTAGCAGTAACTGTAGACGGGTTACCACAAGATGAACCCATGTATAGTATGAATCAAATACCTACATCTGTATTTACAGGGTTTGTTACAAAAAACAGAACCATACTAAAAGTAGAATCAAGTCAAAAAACATCCACCACTATTTTAGAAGACGTTTATGCAAAACCTCAATGTGTCGTTGTGGTGTCCGGACCAACCAAAGACGCTATTACTAATGAAATTATTGCAAATGCAAATAAAATAAGAGAAGCCTTTAAAACACTGGAACTTAAAGAAAAGCAAAGAAGAATTAACTTATCTCTTTTCAATGATAAAGGCATTGAAGACAAATTGGGCGTAAGCATTAAATTCCCTAGCGCCTACAGAATAGCTAAGCAAGATGATAAATTTTTCTGGATACGTAAAGACATTGAGAAAGGAT
>PFKE01000102.1 GCA_002784145.1 Flavobacteriaceae bacterium CG_4_10_14_3_um_filter_33_47
CTCGGTTCATTTGACCAAGTTCTTCAACCGTTGCTGGTTTTACTGTTTCTACAGTTTCAATCACTTTTTCTTTACAAGATGCTACTGAGCCTACTATTAATAAGCCTAGAACAATAGATTTAAAAAATTTGGTTGTGTTCATAATTTCATGTTTTAGTTAACGGATTCATCTTCTAATACTGACTTAATGTTTCCTTAACGGATTCAAAATGAAGACCTAAGTGTTGTTCTGCTAATTGGTTTTGATAAATAATTTTAGCTTGATGTTTTGGAGGCAAACCGTTGAGCATTAAGGTGACATCCGATACGGGATAGGTTTCACTGCTTAACAAATAATTTTTACCATGTAAACCAGGCGTAGTAGCCGCGTTATAAATACCTTTTGCTACATCTTTCACATTAACGATAGCCAGTGGTAAATCTGTGTCATAAAACATTTGAATGAATGGGTTAGGCGCTATTTTATTTTTAAATAGAAATTGTAAGCCTGTTGAAGTTGAATCTTCTCTGTTTGATAACGATTTTCCCATGACCATAACAGGTGAAACACTGGTAATTTCAAAGTCTAGATTAGGATGGGTTTTTATAAATTCATTCACCGTTTGGTTGGCAATAAATTTAGCCTGGGCATACGGATGACTTTCGGTACTCATAAAAGGGGTATCTTCTTCGCTAAAGGTGTCAGATACCGTCTTTTCAACAGCAGGCATGGGAAAGTTGGTATTGTAAGCAGCCACAGAAGCAATAAACACCACTTTTTCAATGCTTGGAGTATCATTAACGACTTCTAAAAAGTTTTCGGTGCCTTTAATGGTAGGATTGAAAAGTTCTGTTTGAGGATCTTTAACCTCTAATTGAAATGGCGTACCACCATGAATGACCATATCACAATCTTTTACAAAGTCTTTTAAAGCGGCTTTGTTTTCTACATTGAGTTCGCTTACATATAGATTTTCAGCTTTTTTTAGGGTCATTAAATGCTCGTATTTATCTTCGCGGGAAATATCGGTTGCAGAGACTTTAACCTCAAAACCGTTTTCCAAAAATTGTTTTGTGATGTAGCTTCCTATAAAGCCAGAACCACCTATGATGCCTACTTTTTTCATACTAATCACCCAAGAAATCGGGTGTCTCTTTTTGATTGAACTTATGGAGATAAAAGAAACAGGCAGATTGGCAACAGCAATTGGTTAATTAACTTTTAATATTACTAAAATTGAAAAGCGATTGATTGTTATTTACAAGTTTGTATCTTCAATTTGTCTGCCTGTTTATTGTAATTATTCTACAACTGAATCGTTTGCTGCTGTTGCTGCTTCGTGTTCACTTTTTAGTAAGTCGGACACGATTTCAGAATTATCCCAATAACCATATTCTTCTACAATTTTTCCATCTATAAAACGAGCTGTGTTATGAAAAGGAATGTTGTATTCCTTATTTGTGGATTTCATGGTACCTTTCCATAAACCCCAGAAGTTAACCCAAGTTTCACCATCATCGGTCACTACCATTTCATATTCTTCTTTTTCAACAATCCAAGAAAACATAGCGGCATCTTCTTTGCTTTTTTCAATGGATTGAGAAATGGATAGGGCTTTTTCTTTGACTACATTGCTGGCAATTTTAGCAGTATCAGCATAATGTTTTGGATAATCATCCCAATTCATTGTTTTATAATCATCCATGACCTTTTTGTAGGTGTCAATTTCAGGTGATTGTTGTGTGTAGCGTTTTTCTTGATTACACGCTGTAAATAGAACTATTGCAAGTCCAAAAATTAATAATTTTTTCATAATAAGATATTTAATAGACTGATTAGTTGCTTAATTCGCTGTTTAATGTGAAAATGTATGACCATGAATCGCTAACTGCAGCAAGCCATTTTGCACGCATTTCGTCCGCTTTTTTCTTACCTACTGCATTTTCGTAGATTTTTGAAGGACTATCTCTTGAAATGTCCAAGTCTGCAAATCCTTTATAAGGTGTAGAAACCATATAGTCTGGAGCATCGACTGCACCGCCCATATAGCTGTACCACCAAGCTCTAGAAGAACCTTCTTTGGATTTTATGGCTCCGGTAACAGCTCCTATTATTTCCTTAAAATCAGTATCATTTTTTACTCTGTAAAAGGTGACCCAAACGAGTTTCATGTCTTCGCTTGGACCTCTGCTAAATTCTGGCATGGTTCGAGCGATATTGAAATTTACCTTTTCAACATGTGGCATGATAAAATTCAATACGGTTGTGTAGCATTCTTTATTTACTGGGTCTTTTTTGTCCATGTCTGCCCAATTTGACATTAAACCTGTCATGACATAAACGGTTCCTTCCCCTTGTACTCTTTGCCACATATTCCACGTTTCTTCTCCTTTGTTCTCTAGGTAACATTCTTTCCATTGTTTTACACCTTCCATAAACTGAGCATTGTGTCCTTGCTTTACAGTAATTTCACTCATTGTTAATAGTGCTTTTTCATTGTTTTGTGCAGAAAGCATACCAATGCTAAAAACTGCTACGATTAATGTGTTTGTAATACATTTGATTGTTTTCATAATATTTTGATTTAGTTGGTTAAAAAAAACCTACAAGATTCTTAAAAACCTTGTAGGCTATCTGGTGTAATTATTGTTTAGCAATGTAACCCAAGTCTGGACGCATTTGTCCAGATTTTGTTTCGTATCTAGTAATGGAAGTAAATAAAGCATCGAATAATTTCTTGCCCTCATCACCATATTGAGTCTCTGCTTCATCGCTTGTTTTGATGTAATCTGCAGCATCTTTGGCAGAAATGACTGCTACATAGAATTCTTCCGGTGCTCCAAATCCGCTGTGATAGATACGGAATTCTTCTTTAATGCCTTTCTTAGAATAGAAATCTTTGATGGCTTTTAGATTTTTTGAAACGAGTCTTGAAGTTGAAGGCGTTACATAAAAGAAGTGATATTTTCTATAATCGTTTCCGTTGGCACTTATGTTCATGCCTCTTGGCATGTATGATAAATCATTTATTAGGCGAATAACGTAATCTGTATGTTTATCATAGCATTCATTAAAACGATCAAAAAGGGCTCTAAAGTTATCTTCACCCATTTTTTCGGCCAATGGCGCTAAAGTGTTTTTGTCAAAATCAGCCATATTTTTAATAGGCGAAATGCTTAAATAGGTTCCGTCGTCAATTCTTGCCGCTACCCAATCGATATCCTTTATATCATGTGTTTTACAAGCTTCTACAAAGTCTTTTGAAACTTGTTCGTAGTCTGCTTGCTTAGAGGGTTTTACAAAGTCTGAATGAATCCAATACGCTTGGTTTTGTGCTATGGTTGTTAAGGTTGTTAACAGTAACAGCATTAAACCTAGTAAAGAGCCGTTTTTTAAAATGTTAATGTCGTGACTTTTGATTTGTGGGCATTCGTAAACTTTTGGTTGATTTTTCATAATGAATTGGTTTTTAAAACCTCACAAAGCCACTATTTAAGGATTGTGAGGTTTATGGTTGGTTAGTAGAATCCCTGTTGATTCTAGGTGTAAGTAACTAATAATCAATTTAAAAAGAGCCTGACTTAGGACGAAATACCTTAGATTATGTCCGAAGTCAATCTTTTATTTATCAAAGAACTTTTAACTACGTTGAAACTGAAATTATAAAACTATATGGTATGCAATCTGTTAAGCAATTCTTCTTTCAAAGCTTTACTAACAGGAATGGCTTTTTTGCCAATAACAATATGACTTGTGGCTACTTCATCGATTTGTGAAAGATTGACAATAAACGAGCGATGAACTCTTATAAAATGTTTGCTAGGTAATTTTTCATCAAGGTCTTTTAAGGTCATGACCAACAGATATTCTTTAAGTTTGGAGTAAATACGACAATAATTACGTTCCGCTTCAATGTATAAAATATCTTTGATGTCAATTCTCACCATCTTTTCAAGATGTTTTACAAAAATGCAATCGCTTAAGATGAATGGATCAGACTTTTCTTTAGTGGGGTTTTCAGAATTCTTTTCATTTTTAACCCTGTTTACCGTTAACTCAATGGCACGTTGTAAGTCTAATTTTTTGAAAGGTTTTGAAATAAAAGCATAAGGATTGGTTGTTTTGGCTCGAGTAAAATGGGCTTCATCGGCATTGGCTGTTAAATAAATGATGGGAATATCAAAAGATTTTTGCATGATTTGAGCGGTTTCAATGCCATCTATTTTGCCTTTTAGATTGATGTCCAATAAAACAATATCTGGTTGTTGCTGCTCTATGTGAAGCAGAGCTTCTTCACCTCTTGGAATAATTCCAGTAACTTCATAACCAAGCGATGTGAGTTGTAACGATATGTTGGCTGCAATAATCATTTCGTCTTCAACAATTAATATTTTTGTGGGTTGGTTCATTTAGGCAGCGCTGTTTAATTTAAAATGGAATGAAACAGATGTGCCATTTTGGTTGTCTTCTTTCATTTCTCCATTAAGTTGTTGTGTTAGTAATTGAACCAATTGTGAGCCAAACCCTGTTCCTTTTGGTGCTAAACCTATGGTCTTGCCAATGCCGTTGTCTGAAACCTTTAGGGTTAAAGTGTCGGGATTTGATTTGGATAAGCTTATTAAAATATTTCCTTTTGCATCATTAGGGAACGCATATTTTAAAGCATTGGTAAGCAATTCATTGACAATTAATCCAATAGGAACGGCTGTGTCCACATCCAATTCCAAATGTTCCATAGCACATTCAATTTTTACTTTATCATCGGCATTAAAAGTGTCCAAAATACCTTCGCCAAGGTTTAGGAAATAGTCTTTCATTTCTATAGAGCCCAAATTTTCTCCTTGATACAGTTTTTGATGAATGATGCCCATAGATTGAACTCGGTTTTGACTGGCAATCATGGCGTCTTTGGTTGCTGAGTCTTCAAGCTGTGCCGATTGTAATGAAATTAAACTTTTTACAAGTTCAAGATTGTTTTTAACGCGGTGATGAATTTCTTTTAAAAGTAATTCGTTTTGCTTGTTTTTTGCTGCAAGTAATAGGTTTGTTTTAGTTCTAACTTTATAACTTTTATAGCCAAAAAACAAAAAACCTAGGAGCAAACTGGCAATACCGATGCTTAACCAAAGCACTAATCGTTGTTTTGAAAGTTGTAGATTTTGATTGACTATGGTCTGCTCTTTTTTTTCGGTTTCGTATTGCGTAAGCAGACTAGACATGGCTTTATCGCTTTCAATGGCTGCTGTTTTATCTCTCATCATTCTGGCTTTTTTCTGATATTCCAGCGCCATAGCATAGTTGCCTAATTTCTCATAAATGGTGCTTGCATGGCCATAATTTTCTGTTAGATTTGTAAAATCTTGGTCTTCTTCTTGAAGTTTAATGGTTTCAAGTTGGTATTTTAAAGCCTCTTGATAATTATTTGTAAGTAGATTTATTTCACCTAGGTTACCTGTAACTGCCACTAAAGCATTTCTGTAATTGGTTTGTTGCGCAAGTTTAAAAGTGTTTTTATAGAGGTCTAGTGCTTCGTTGTATTTTCCTAATCTTTTTAAAGCATTTGCTTTGTTATTCATTAAATCACATAAGGTTATGGGACCAAAACCTAGAGATATTCCTAAAGCAAGGGCTTTATCAAAGTAAAAAAAGGATTGTTCAGGATTATTTAAGGCAATACAAGCGCTACCGGCAGAAGTATAGGCATACACCAATTCTTCATTTAATTGGTATTTTTTGCATAATTCTATGGTTTTTTCTGCGTAATCAAGAGCCTCCTTGTTTCTGTCTTGTCTTGTTAAATCTTCGGAAATCCTGTTGTAAGCACCAGCAATTCCTGGATGGTCATCAATAGATTCCATTAAGCGTAAAGCTTTTAAATCTACATCCATGGCGTTTTCCAGTTCGCCCTTTTTTTTGTGAATCCAGCCTATTTTAAAATAAGTGGTTGCCTGCCCTTTTTTATCATCAACAGCCAAATAGCCATTCAAAGCTTTATTAAAATGATAGGATGCCGAATCTAATTCTAATAAATTAGCATGGATTCTGCCTTTCATTTCATTAAATTTTGGCTGCCAATTTATGTCATTTGTTTCATTGGCCAACGTTGTAGCTTGTTGGGCATAAATTAAGGCTTTTTTAAAATCTGAGTTAGATTCTAAAGTAACC
>PFKE01000008.1 GCA_002784145.1 Flavobacteriaceae bacterium CG_4_10_14_3_um_filter_33_47
TCATGCCCGAAGATATTGGGCCTTACTATACAGATTTACAACAAATAGATCTGGTAACTCGCTTAGCTTTGGTTCATCAGCGATTTTCAACCAACACCATGCCAACCTGGGAACTTGCTCAACCCTTTCGCTTTATGTGTCAAAACGGAGAGATTAACACACTTCGGGGAAATGTAAGTAGAATGCGGGTTCGTGAAGAAATCATGAAAAGCGAGGTTTTCGGACCTCAAATTGAAAAATTATTCCCTATTATCTTACCAGGAAAATCAGATTCTGCTTCTATGGATATGGTTGTGGAATTGTTAACGCATACAGGAAGATCATTGCCAGAAATTATGATGATGATGATACCTGAAGCATGGGAAAAGCACAAAACCATGTCTGAAGATAGAAAAGCTTTCTACGAGTATAATGGTTGTATTATGGAACCTTGGGACGGACCAGCCTCGGTACCATTTACAGACGGCGATTATGTTGGTGCTTTACTAGATAGAAACGGATTAAGACCTTCAAGATATACCGTAACCAAAAGTGGTAAATTAATCATGTCTTCTGAAATTGGCGTGGTAGATCTGGCTCCCGAAGACATTGAAAAACACGGTAGATTAGAGCCAGGAAAAATGTTTTTGGTAGACATGAATAAGGGAAGAATTATAGAAGATGAAGAGATTAAAAGCAAGATTGTTTCTGAAAGGCCTTATAAAAAATGGTTAGACAAAACCCGTTTGCATTTAAGAGATGTACCCTATACCAATACAACATGTACTATTGAGAGCACGGACATTAAAACAAGACAGCGTTTATTCAATTATACCTTTGAAGACATCCAGGAAGTCATAACACCTATGGCTATTTCGGGAAAAGAAGCCTTAGGGTCTATGGGAATTGATACACCATTAGCCGTTTTATCTGATAGGCCTCAATTAATTTCAAACTATTTTAAGCAACTATTTGCACAAGTTACCAATCCACCATTAGATGGAATTCGTGAAGAAATTGTAACCGATATTAGTTTAAACTTAGGAAAAGACAGAAATATTTTTAGTATTACAGAACGACAATGTAGAAAACTAAGAATACAAAACCCGGTAATTTCAAATGCCGATTTAGAAAAAATAAGGGATGTTTCCATTGAAGGCTTTAAAGCCGAAACCATTCAAATGTTATATCTAAAAGCTCAAGGTCTCAACGGTCTTGAAAATGCCTTGGAAGATATTATTGTTCAAGTCACTAAAGCATTAGAAAGAGGCTCTAACATCATCATATTATCAGACAGAGGTGTTAACAAAGATTTTGCGCCTATACCTGCACTTTTGGCTTGTTCATATGTTAACCATCAAATGAACCGTTTACGTAAACGTTCTTACTTTGATATTATAATTGAATCTGCAGAACCTCGCGAACCGCATCATTTTGCAACTTTATTTGGGTATGGTGCCAGTGCCATTAATCCATATATGGTGAATGAAATTATTAGGGCACAAGTTAAAGAAGGCTTTATTCAAGGTATGAATGAAGATAAAGCCGTTGAAAATTTTAATAAAGCCATCGGGAAAGGAATCCTTAAAATCATGAACAAAATAGGAATCTCTACGTTACATTCATACAGAGGTTCCCAAATATTTGAGATTGTTGGTTTCAATTCACAATTTGTAGAAAAATATTTCCCATATACAACATCAAGAATTGAAGGCATTGGTTTGTATGAAATTGAAAAAGAACTCAACGAACGTTATAAATACGCCTATCCAGACAATTTAATTGATAAACGCTTAGGATTAAATATTGGTGGCGATTACAGATGGAGACGAAATGGTGAAAGACATTTATTTAACCCAACCACGGTTGCAAAATTGCAACAAGCGGTAAGGTTAAGCGACCAAGATAGTTATGATGTTTATTCAAAAGCCATCAATGAGCAGTCTGAAAATTTAATGACCATTCGTGGTTTATTTGAATTTGATAATTTAGACCCTATTCCTATTGAAGAAGTAGAAGATTGGACAGAAATTGTAAAGCATTTTAAAACAGGAGCCATGTCTTATGGGTCAATTTCTCGCGAAGCACACGAAAACTTGGCCATTGCCATGAATCGTATAGGAGGAAAAAGCAATTCTGGAGAAGGTGGAGAGGACAGAAAACGGTTTCATCCAGATGTCAATGGCGATAGCCGTAACTCTGCCATTAAACAAGTGGCTTCGGGTCGTTTTGGAGTAACCTCGCACTATTTAACAAACGCCAGAGAAATTCAAATTAAAATGGCTCAAGGCGCTAAACCCGGAGAAGGCGGACAATTGCCCGGTGAAAAAGTGCTTCCTTGGATTGCTGCAGCTAGAAATTCAACGCCATTTGTTGGTCTTATTTCACCGCCGCCTCACCATGATATCTATTCCATTGAAGATTTAGCCCAATTAATTTTCGACTTAAAAAATGCCAACAGAGAAGCCAGAATTAATGTAAAATTAGTATCTGAAGTAGGCGTTGGTACCATTGCTGCTGGAGTTGCAAAAGCAAAAGCCGATGTGGTTTTAATTTCCGGTTATGATGGTGGTACTGGAGCATCGCCTCTAACCTCATTAAAACATGCAGGTCTTCCATGGGAACTTGGATTAGCCGAAGCGCAACAAACCTTGGTTTTAAATAATTTAAGAAGTAGAATTGTTGTAGAATGTGACGGACAGTTAAAAACTGGAAGAGATGTAGCCATTGCAGCCTTATTAGGCGCAGAAGAATTTGGTTTTGCAACAGCACCATTAGTGGCCTCTGGCTGTATAATGATGCGTAAATGCCACTTAAACACATGTCCTGTTGGAATTGCAACTCAAGATAAAGAACTGCGTAAAAACTTTAAGGGAACTCCAGAGCACGTTATTAATTTCTTCTTCTACATTGCCGAAGAGCTAAGAGGTATTATGGCTCAATTAGGTTTCAGAACGTTGGCTGAAATGGTTGGTCAAACGCACAAAATTAACGCTAATAAAGCCATCAAACATTACAAAGCTAAAGGACTAAATTTATCCTCTATTTTACATAGACCAGAAGCTTATAAAAGCAAAATAGTAAGAAACACTGAAAAACAAGATCACAATCTTGATAATGTCCTTGATTTCACCATCTTGAAAGATTCCCACAGAGCGCTTTATAGAAAAGAAAAAATGGATTTAACATATCCTATCAATAATACAAACCGAACGGTTGGTGCTATTGTCAGTAACGAAATTTCTAAAATTTACGGTCACTTAGGTTTGCCCGAAGACACCCTAAATATTAGTTTTAATGGCTCGGCTGGGCAAAGTTTTGGAGCCTTTGGAGCGCACGGTTTAACCTTTACTTTAGAAGGAAACACTAACGACTATTTAGGTAAAGGATTATCTGGAGCCAAATTAATTGTGAAGAAACCTGTTAAGGCCAGTTTTGTTGCTGAAGAAAATATTATAGTGGGTAATGTATGCTTGTTTGGAGCCATTCAAGGTGAAGCCTATATAAACGGTATTGCCGGCGAACGCTTCGCTGTGAGAAATTCTGGTGCCATAGCCGTTGTTGAAGGCGTTGGAGATCATTGCTGTGAATACATGACTGGAGGTAAAATTGTGGTATTAGGAAAAACCGGCCGAAACTTTGCTGCTGGTATGAGTGGCGGTATTGCTTATGTTTACGATCCTCAAAATAAATTTATTAACGGATTGTGTAACACAGAAACTATTGAATTTGAAGATATTTCTACTGAAGATGTTGCCGAATTAAAAGCATTAATAGAAAAGCACAAGTTATATACAGATAGTAAACTTGCTACCAGATTACTAGAAAACTGGGATACCAGTTTATCAAACTTTGTAAAAGTAATGCCAACCGAATACAAACGTGCATTAAAACGTTTAGAAACAGAAGAGCCAATGGTAGAAGAACTAACAATAGCATAATGTCATGGGAAAAGTAACAGGATTTAAAGAATTTGAAAGACAAGATGAAGGTTACACGCCAGTAAAAGATCGTGTAAAACATTATAAAGAATTTACAGTGCCTTTAAGTGATGATGCCATTACAAAGCAAGGTTCTCGTTGTATGGATTGTGGCATTCCTTTTTGCCATAGCGGTTGTCCACTAGGCAATTTAATTCCAGACTTTAATCATATGGTTCACCAAGGGGAATGGCAAAAAGCCTCATGGATTCTACATTCTACCAATAATTTTCCTGAATTTACAGGACGTTTATGTCCTGCACCATGCGAAAAATCATGCGTTTTAGGGCTTATTGAAGAGCCAGTTTCAATAGAAAACATTGAAAAAAATATTGTAGAACGTGCCTTTAAAGAAGGCTGGATAAAACCGCAACCGCCAAAATTAAGAACTGGAAAAACCATTGCTATCGTTGGTTCTGGACCTGCTGGCTTAGCGGCTGCACAGCAATTAAACAGAGCTGGACATAGTGTAACAGTTTTTGAACGAGATGATGAATTGGGTGGGTTATTACGCTACGGCATTCCTAATTTTAAATTAGAAAAAAGTATTATAGATAGACGTATTGACATTTTAAAAGCGGAAGGCATTACGTTTAAAGTCAATATAAACGTTGGCGTTAACTACAAAGTTAAAAAACTAAAAGCATTTGATGCTGTAGTACTATGTGGTGGTGCTACAGAAAGAAGAAGTTTACCTACACTTGGTATCGATGCTGATGGTGTGGTTCAGGCTATGGATTTTTTAACCCAACAAACCAAAGTTTTATTTGGAAAAGAAGTTGAAGACCAAATTTTAGCAACCGATAAACATGTTATTGTTATTGGCGGTGGCGATACAGGTTCTGACTGTATAGGAACTTCAAATCGTCAAGGAGCAAAATCGGTAACCAATTTTGAAATCATGCCAAAACCTCCAGGACATCGCTCACCTTCAACACCTTGGCCTTACTGGCCTTTACAGTTAAAAACATCGTCTTCTCATGAAGAAGGTGCTGAAAGAAACTGGCTAATTAACACCAAAGAGTTTATAAAAGATACCCATGGCAAATTAACGGCTTTAAAAACGGTTAATGTAGATTGGAAAATGGTTCCTGGTGAGCGCCCTCAACTCATAGAAATTGAAGGTACCGAAAAAATATGGCCATGCGATTTAGCTTTATTAGCCCTAGGGTTTACAGGTCCTGAAAGTACTTTAGCAGACCAGCTTGGGATTGTAAAAGATGCTCGTTCCAATTATAAAGCAGACTATGGAAAGTATCAAACCAATATTCCAAACATCTTTACTGCTGGAGATATGCGCCGAGGGCAATCGCTAATAGTTTGGGCCATTTCTGAAGGTCGTGAAGCTGCCAGACAAGTAGATATTTATTTAATGGGTAAGTCTGATTTGTCTTCAAAAGATGTTGCTGGTGATTTAGTAGCGCTTTAGAACATAAAACCTTAATTAAAAAAATTAACATTTTAAGTTCGAAGGAATTGTTTAAATAATTTTAATTATTCCTTAACAAAATTATGACTCTAAAATAGTATATTTGCTTTCTTAAATTAAAAAAAATGTCTCAGAACGCGGGTTCTATATTGCTATCAATAATTTTTGTGTTGTTTCTTTCAGGGCCAACCATTATTTCAATGGTGGATGATTCTGTAGATATTTCTATATTTTATTCTATTTCAGAAGAAGAAGAGAAAGGTAGTGAAATAACAAAAACATTTGAAGTTTTATTTAACAAAAGCACAAATAACGTTTCAAATTTCTTCTTGAAAGAGCGAGTTTATAACCAAGGATATTTTTTTAAAAAATACCGTAAACCTCATTTAAATTTAGTTTCTCCGCCGCCGGAACGGCACATATTGTAATTTCGATTTTTTAGGTCTTAATAGGCCAAGTCTTCTTTTTTAACAACATTTAGGATGTTCCTAAATGAAAATTTAATTATAATATGTTTAAATATATTAAAAACGATTTACCAGCCAGTATCGTCGTGTTTTTTGTAGCATTACCTTTATGTTTGGGTATATCCTTAGCTAGTGGGGCTCCCTTGTTTTCAGGTGTAATTGCTGGAATTATTGGAGGTATTGTTGTTGGCGGCTTAAGTGGCTCTAAAGTTGGGGTTAGTGGACCTGCCGCAGGTTTAGCCGCTATTGTTTTAACAGCTATTGGCACATTGGGCGGATATGAAAACTTTTTAGCGGCTGTTGTTTTGGGTGGTGCCATTCAAATTCTTTTTGGAGTTTTAAAAGCTGGAGTTATTGGATATTATTTTCCTTCATCAGTAATTAAAGGCATGTTAACAGGTATTGGAATTATTATTATTTTAAAACAAATACCTCACTTTTTTGGTTACGATGTTGAACCTGAGGGCGCTGACAGTTTTATTGAAGCTTCGGGAGAAAATACATTTTCGGCCATTTTTAATATGTTCAACCATATTACATTTGGATCCATACTTATCGGGTTTATTGGTTTAGCTATCATTCTTTTTTGGGATATTGTACTTTCTAAAAAAGCAAAGTTTTTTCAAATCATACAAGGCCCTTTAGTCGCTGTAGTTATTGGTATTATTTATGTTATTTCAACTAGTGACCATGAAAGTTTATCCATTTTACATAAACATTTGGTTAGTGTGCCAATTCCTGATGATGCTAGTTCCTTTTTTAAACAATTTAGTCTTCCAAATTTTAAAGCCATTACAAATACCGAGGTTTGGATTGTTGCTTTTACAATAGCCCTTGTTGCCAGTTTAGAAACCCTATTGTGTGTTGAAGCTACGGATAAATTAGACCCTCATAAAAATGTAACGCCTACCAATAAAGAGTTGTTGGCACAAGGAACAGGAAATATGATTTCAGGTTTAATAGGTGGTTTACCCATTACTCAGGTCATCGTTAGAAGTTCTGCTAATATTCAATCTGGGGGGAGAACCAAACTATCTGCAATCATTCATGGGTTCTTATTATTAATTTCGGTTATTATAATTCCAAAATTATTGAATAAAATCCCGCTTTCTGTTTTAGCAGCTATTTTACTTGTTGTGGGTTATAAACTCGCAAAACCATCATTATTTAAAAAAATGTACCAATTAGGTTGGAAACAATGGGCACCTTTTATTGTAACTGTCGTGGGTATTGTGTTTACTGATTTGCTTTTTGGCATAGGCTTAGGCCTTATGGTGGGTATCGTAGTTATTTTACTAAAAAGCTACCAAAACTCGCATTTCCTTCATATTGAAGACAAAAGTAATGGCAAACACAAAATAAAAATGTCACTTGCAGAAGAGGTAACCTTTTTTAATAAAGGCGCTATTTTAAAAGAGCTGGACAGTTTGCCAAGAGACACGTATTTAGAACTTGATCTTACTAAAACCCGATATTTGGATTATGATATTATTGAGATTCTCGAAGATTTTCTTTTTAAGGCAGGAGAAAGAAATATTGATATTAAACTCATGTCAAAACGAGGTGAAGTCGAAAATCCAGAGAGCTTTATCAAGTTCTTCAACGAAAGGCCTAAGTCTAAATTAAGCTTAAGTTAAAAGTCATGGAAAAGAAAAAATATAAAATAGTAGTGTTGGCAGATTTAAAAAAATCTGTAACCACAACCTTAAAAAGTGCTGTTAGTATTGCTAAAATAATTCAGGGAGACATCTATTTTTTTTATGTTAAAAATGCTGTCAATGTGGTAGAAAGAGACAATCAATTATCAGCCATAAGAAGCATTAACCAAGACTATACTGCTACCAATAAAAAAATAAAAAAACTGGTCGATGCTGTTTCAAATGATTATCACGTTAACATACATTATTCATTTGCTTTTGGAAATGTGAAACATGAAATAGATCAATTTGTGAAGGAACAAAAACCAGATATTATTGTTTTAGGAAAGAAAAAATTCAACCCATTAAGTTTGGTTGGCGATAACATGATTCAATTTGTTTTAAAGCAATACCATGGTACTGTTTTTATAGCTGATTCTAAAAACACTATAGAGCCCAATGATAAACTATCATTAGGAATACTAAACAGTTATGAAACAACATCAACCCCTAATTTGATTGAAGAGTTATTGGCTCATGCTCAAAAACCAATAAAATCATTTCAAATAGTTGATAAAGTGGAAAGATTAGACGACGTAAATGTTTCATCAAAAGTTGATACCGTTAATTATGTATTTCAGCAAAATGACAATTCCATTAATAATCTATCTACTTACATAACAAAAAACAACATTAACTTGTTATATGTAGAAAGAATGGGGAAAAGCTCCAAAAACAAATCAAACTCCATTAAACAAAACCTTAAAGACATGAGTAAACTTAATGTCTCCTTGCTGTTAACAGGTCAGCAAAATAATACCGTATTATAATAATATTTACCTAAGAAGTAAATAAATAAACAACATTAATTATGAAAGCACATACAAGAGAGACTCAAGCAACCATGACGGCCGAAAAGTCATTGCAATATTTAAAAGAAGGAAATCAAAGATTTCAAAATAATTTAAAAGCTAATAGAAACTTACTGGAACAAGTCAATGATACCAGTGATGGGCAATTTCCTTTTGCAACCATTTTAAGCTGTATAGATTCTAGAGTATCGGCAGAATTGGTTTTTGACCAAGGTTTGGGCGATATTTTTAGCGTAAGAATAGCTGGTAATTTCGTAAATGAAGACATTTTAGGAAGCATGGAATTTGCTTGTAAACTGGCAGGAACTAAATTAATAGTGGTATTAGGACACACCAGTTGTGGTGCTGTGAAAGGTGCTTGCGACAACGCTAAAATGGGCAATCTTACCAAGTTAATAGAAAAAATAACGCCAGCAGTAAATGCTGTAAACGAACCAAAAGAAGAAAGTTTAAGAAATTCTTCAAACTTGGATTTTGTTGATTCAGTAGCCAAAAAAAATGTAGAATTAACCATTGATAGAATTCATGCTGAAAGCCCAATTTTAACAGAAATGGAGAAAAAAGGAGAGATTATGATTATAGGAGCTATGTACGACATTAATAATGGTGCCGTTACTTTTTTTGAATAAAGCACGATACATAAATGGGAAAATAAATTGAAAAAGAAAACCCTTGAGGGAGCATTGATGTTTTTGTTAATGCTCCTTTTTTTAAATAGTAAACCAGATTGTTCATTAAAAAAAGTATTAATTTAAATGGTAATGTATCTATTTGTGACAAGTATTTTTAAAAACTAAATCTTAATAGATACCAGTTAAGATAGCTTAGAGCTTCAAAAAAGCTTAATTTAACAGTGTGTTTAGTTCTTGCTTTCTTAATTGATATTTTTTATATTACAGATAACCAAAATAATAACTTCATGAAGAAACTATTTTTAAATATTAAAGGAGATGCCTTTGGTGGTATCACAGCAGGAATAGTAGCATTACCACTAGCATTAGCCTTTGGGGTTTCTTCAGGATTAGGTCCAAGCGCCGGACTTTATGGCGCTATTTTTCTATCTTTTTTTGCGGCGCTTTTTGGAGGGACTAATACACAAATATCTGGCCCAACAGCCCCAATGACCGCAGTTAGTATGGTGGTTATTGCTGGTATTATTGCGGCCAATGATGGTGATGTGGAAAAAGCATTGCCAGCCATTCTTATCGTTTTTTTCTTAACGGGTTTAATACAAGTTGGCTTAGGATTTCTTGGCTTAGGAGTTTATATTAAATACATACCCTATCCTGTTGTTTCTGGGTTTATGACGGCTATTGGCGTTATTATTTTAATTACTCAATTCCTGCCAGCTTTAGGCTATTATCCAAAAGAGGATCTTTTGTATGTTGAGCAATTTAAACCTCAAGCTGAAGAAATCATTCTTAAAAATATTTTAAAAGAAGAAGCCGGGGAAGGTATATTAGTTTTAGAAGATTTTAAAACCACTATAGACAGAGCAAATAAAATATCTGAAGAAGATGTATTAAAAGAATCAAAAACACTTGCTTCCAATGAAGCTTCAGGAGTTTTAGGCGCCATTAAGTCGTTGCCCAGAGCTCTTCAAAATTTTAAGTGGCTTGAATTTATACTTGCTTTAATGACCATTATTATCATTTATGGTTTTAAAAGAGTAACAACCGCATTCCCAAGTACTTTAGTAGCATTAATAGTAGTGACTGGTGTAGCTATTGGGTTTGAATTAGATTATAGACCCATAGAAGAAATTCCTGGCGGATTGCCTCTACCAAACTTAGAAATTTTTACCGGATTTTCTGTTGCAAATATAACACCATACATCTTTACCGCTATTACATTAGCGCTGTTAGGAGCTATTGATTCCTTGCTAACAAGTGTTGTTGCAGACAACATGACAAAAACAAAACACAAACCAAATAAAGAGTTAATTGGCCAAGGTATTGGAAATAGCATTGCTGCTATTTTTGGAGGTATTCCTGGTGCAGGAGCAACCATTAGAACGGTTGTTAATATAAATTCTGGAGGAAAAACTAAACTGTCAGGAATGATTGCTGGGATCATGCTTTTACTCATTTTATTGGTTTTAGGGCCCATAGCCTCAAAAATCCCTGCTGCCGTATTAGCTGGAATTTTAGTAACCGTTGGTATTGGCGTGATGGATTATAAAGGTCTTAAAGCCATTCCAAGCTTACCAAAAGACATTAAGTTAGGCCCTTTTAAATTAAGTTCGGAGGTATTGATTATGATGGTTGTATTATTGTTATCAACCTTTTGGAATTTGGTTTATGCTGTAGGCATTGGGCTAATTATAGCATCTTTAATGTTTATGAAAAAAATAGGCGATTTAACAGCCACACGTTCTGATGTTAAAGCCTTAAAACATGAAAAAGCCTGGGCGGATGAAGCTGATTTTCCAGAGCAACTTAAAGAAGAAGTATTTATAAAACACATCAAAGGCCCTTTGTTTTTTGGATCAACCAGCGATTTTCAGCTACTTGCCAAACAAATACCTACAACTGCTAAAACCGTTGTTATCAGAACGGGGCGAATGCAATATATAGATCAATCTGGGCTGTATGCGTTAGAAGACGTTTTGGTCGACTTAAAAAAACAAGGCATGAATATTCTTTTTGTTGGGTTACTTAGCCAACCTAAATACATGATGGAACGTATTGATATCATTCCAGACTTAATCCCTAAGGAACATATTTTTAATACGTTTAAAGACTGTTTAGCATGGATTAAAGAAAACCCATGAGATTTATGTTAAAAGACAAACCCATTATACAATGTTAATTTTTAAGATAAATCGATGAATTTTTTGATAAATTCGTCTTTGCGCCTAATAGAAACATCAATTTTTGTATTATCATTCATAGTTAAATAACATCCTTTTCCTTTGGTGTATTTTTTAACGTAAAATAAATTTACTAAACGAGAATTATGGACTCTAAAAAAATGATTATTTAAAAGAAGTTTTTCGAAGGTTTTTAATGTTTTTGATGTGGTTATTTTGTCGCCTTGCTTGGTGTATATATGTGTATAATTAATGTCTGCTTTACAATATAAAATATCGGAAACTTCAATAAACAAATAACCATCAATTGTTGCAATACTTATTCTTTGAAAAGTATTATTTACTTTTAAATTATGAAATAACACATCTATTTTATTCTTTAAAGTAGAATTTTCATCAACATTTTTTAGTTTTAAAACCGAAGCATGAAAATCTTCTTTATCAATAGGTTTTAAAAGATAATCTAAAGCACTAAACTTAAAAGCTTCAACGGCATAAATTTCAAAACCAGTCGTAAATACAATATTGAAATTAATGTCGCCTACTTGTTTTAAATAGTCAAAACCAGTTTTGTTTTTTATTTTAACGTCTAAAAAAACCAATTTTGGCTCTAGTGTTTTTGTTCCTATTATGCCCTCTTCAACAGTATTAAACGTTCCTACCACATTAAAAACATCAGGTTAGTTTTAAGTTAATTTTATAAGGTTATCGATTTAATGAAAGATGGTACTACTACTAAACTAACAGAAATAGAATTGTTTTCTGTGAAAAGTAATCCGTTTTTCAATATTACACACAGAGAAAGGCTCTTTTTAAATAAAATCCAAGCAATAACTGATATTAAAAGATCTATCCCATATACATTGCTTAGAAAATATGTGAAACTATAGATAATAATAAGAAAATAGTTTTGAGACAGATTTGTATGATAATTACTTATGGCTTCCATACAGACTCAAAAAACAAGATTAAATTAATAGATTATATTGAATGGTAAATCAATCTGTTCTTTTTTTTAAAATATCATGTATATTAATGTGTGTGGCAATTAATTGTTAGCATAATTTTTGTAATTAGATATGATTTCCGTAAATATCAATTCATAAATTTCACGTTTTTTCAAAAAAAGTAAAGAGAAAAACTACTTTTAAAATAATCAAATATGGAAATGATTTAAGAATTGTATTAGCTTGTTTTCTTCTTTTGATGTATAGTGATGTAAATCAAATAAGGTAAAATAAACTAAACGTCTTCATATCTAAAACACGAAATTTCATGGTCGTTTACCATGCCAGTAGCTTGCATATGCGCATAGATAACGGTACTTCCAACAAATTTAAACCCGCGTTTTTTCAGGTCTTTGCTCAAAGCATCGCTAATAGCAGTCGTTGGTGGTGCTTCTTTGTAGTTAATTAATTTGTTTTTTATGGGTTTGCCATCCACAAAACCCCAAATATAGTTACTAAAACTACCAAATTCTTCTTGAACTCTTATAAACGCTTGAGCATTGGTAACAGTCGCATTAATTTTAAGTTTGTTGCGTATAATACTGGCATCTTGTATCAGCGAGTCAATTTTTTCTTGATTGTAGCTTGCTATTTTTTTGTAGTTGAATGAATCAAAAGTCGTTCTAAAATTTTCACGTTTTCTCAAAATGGTAATCCAGCTTAAACCTGCTTGAAACGTTTCTAAAATTAAAAATTCAAAAAGGGTTTTATCATCGTAAACAGGTATGCCCCATTCTTCATCATGGTAAGCTTCATAAAGCGTGTCGCCTTTACACCAGCCACATCTGTTTTTTTCCATTTTATAAGGTTGTAAGTATTTCTATAAAAATATGACAAATATCATCTAAAATAAAATATCAAGCGTGTAATTTTGCTTCTTTAAACACTCATATTATGAATAACATTATAAAGGATAGTTTACAACGTAGCATGTCTTATCCAGCCTACAGAAACCTAGTTAAGAAATTAGTTGAAGCAAAATCAAATACAGGGCTTGAAAAGAATGAAGATTTGGCAAACTACACCTTACTTAATGATAAGCGAATGAATAGATGGGATAAAACGTTTAAAATAGCAGACGCATCACAGGCTAAATTAGTGGCTTTTAATGAAAACATTACGTGGTTGGTTATTACCGAAAGCTGGTGTGGCGACGCTGCTCATATAGTGCCTCCTTTGTATAAAATTGCAGAACAGATTAATATTGATTTTAGAGTTGTTTTAAGAGATGAAAACTTAGAATTAATGGATTTATTTTTAACCAATGGAGCCAGAGCAGTTCCTAAGTTAATTATGATTGATAATGTTTCTGGAGAAGTTTTAAACACCTATGGGCCAAGACCAAGTGGAGCAACACAAATGGTGATAGATTATAAAAATCAACACGGTGCTATTACTGCCGAGTTTAAAGAACATTTACAAGCTTGGTACAATAAAGATAAAGGGCAGAATATTGTGAATGACATCACAGAAATGCTTTGTAAATTAGAGCCTAGTCTTTGCCAATAAAATTAAAAGTAATAGACCCTAATTGTGTTTTTTTACTAGGGCTTGCATTAAATTTTGCCTGTTTTGCATACTCTAAAGCGCTTTCAATTAAACATTCATTGGATGAGGTAGATGATCTATTTACGTAGGCATCTGTAACATTGCCTAGAGCATCTACGGTTATATTAATAACAATTTTTCCACCAGCTTCACATAGGTAAATGGGTATTGGCAAATATTGATCAGTTCTATCTTTTAAAGAATATCTTATCGTGCTTTTTCTGTTAGAAGAAGCTTGAGCTGGTTTTTTTTTGGTTTGATTATTTAAAACACTCTTCGCTTTTGAAAATGAAGCTATTTCTTCATGATTCAAATCAGAAATATCATTATTATTGCTTTGAGTTTGTTCTGTTAAGTCCTCTTGCGCATTAGTCTCGGGTCTCACATAATCTTCTGGAGGTGCAATGGGTTTATAAGCTTCAGAGAAAGACTTTTCTTTAATGGTTTCATTAAAGGCTTTATTGGTTTCAGCTTTTGTGTTATTAAGCTTTTCTAAGGCTTCTAAAATTTTTACTTCTTCTTCAGTAAGTTCCTTCTCAGGTTCTACTTCATAATAACTTTCAGAAGCTAAGGTGTTTTGTTTTTGAAGACTTAAATTAAAAACAGACAAAACCACGGTTCCAGAAATAAGGAATGTTATCAATAGGGCTTTATGTTGATTTGTTAGGTTCAAATATCTAAACATCATGTGAAACACATAGATATATACGGCAATTTAAGAGAAAAAGTTTAAAAAAACTTAAACTCAAGAAAAATTGATACACTTGAGATGCCTTCTAGGGTTTTATAACCAAAACGTTTTCTTGTAAAATCTAACCCAAATAAAAAAGAGGTGTCGAAATACACATCTTCAATACCAACACCCAAACGATACATATTGCCTTTTTCAAACGATTTGCCTAAGCCTAAAAGGGTTCCGTAACCACTTCTTAGAAATAGATTTGTATCATCAGTAATTACATTGTATTGAAAACTTAAGAAAGCTGGCGCAAAATGGAGCCCTTGTTGCGAATGCCAATCGTATTCAAAATTTAAACCGATTAATGACCGTTGGTCAAATTGATAGCCAACGGTGTTATTTACAAATAAGGCACTTGGGTTTATAAAAGTTTCGCCCTCATCGTTTCCTAAAGTGTAGTCTTTATTGATGGTTAAGGTTGTGGCTAACGAAAGTTTGTAAAAAATACCACTGGTTTTTTCAGCCTCTTTTTGAGAAAATGATAAGAAGGAAATACCTATTAAAAAACAGAATACAATATAGTTTTGCTTCATAAAAATAGTTTTAAAAAAAACGATGCATCAATAATTATTCCGAAGGCAAACTTTTTAGAAAATATTCAACACTTTTAGCCTTGCTAACATTAAAATCGCCAATGCCAGTTCGTCTTAAGGCTGATAAGTGTGCACCAGACTTTAGTGCTTTGCCAAAATCATGAACTAAAGACCGAATATAAGTGCCTTTGCTACAAACAATTCTGAAGTCAATGTTAAGGGTATCTATGTTAGTAATTTCAAAAGCGTGAATAGTTACTTGTCTGGATTTTATATTTACTTCTTCGCCCGCACGAGCAAATTGATATAAGCGTTTTCCATTTTGTTTCAAGGCAGAAAATATGGGTGGAATTTGCTGAATATCGCCTATAAACTGACTTGTGGTTTCTTGAATTAATTGGGTTGTAATGTGATGGGTTTGAAAGGTTTTATCAATAGCAGTTTCTAAATCGTAAGAAGGCGTTGTACTTCCTAAAACAAGCGTTCCTGTGTATTCTTTAATTTGCCCTTGAAACGAATCAATTTGTTTGGTCATTTTCCCAGTACAAATTACTAACAGCCCAGTTGCTAAAGGGTCTAAGGTTCCTGCATGCCCAACCTTTATGTTTTTTAATTTGAAGGATTTCTTTAGTTCATAGCGCAGTTTGTTTACGACTTGAAAGGAAGTCCAGTGTAAGGGTTTGTCAATTAAAAGAACTTGACCAGAGAGATAATCTTCAGCATTTAACATTAAACGATGGTTAAGGGATAAATGAAATAATGAATCAGCAATAACCCAAAGCCCAGAATAATGCGGTAATATCCAAAAATTTTAAAACCTCTTTTACTTAAATAATCTATAAAAGATTTAATTGCAATTAAAGCAACAATAAAAGCCACAACATTGCCAATAATTAAATAGTTAATTTGGCTGTTACTAAGCTCAAAACCTGCTTGATAATAATCGTATAATTTTTTAGCGGTTGCTCCAAACATGGTTGGAACCGCCAGAAAAAAAGAAAATTCAGCAGCTGTTTTTCTGTTTAGTTTTTGAGTCATGCCACCAATAATACTGGCACCACTACGTGAAGTTCCTGGAACCATGGCTAAACACTGAAAAAAACCAATTTTTAAGGCCGTGCCATAGCTTATTTTAGTGTGAGCTTCTGGATGAGTTTCATCGTAAACTTCGTTAGATTTAAACCAATCATCTACTTTCAATAAAATAAAACCACCAATAATTAAGGTAATAGCAACCACTAGTGGGCTTTCCAACAAGTCGTCAATAACATTGTTTAATAATAAGCCTAAAATGGCGGCAGGAATAAAAGCTACTAATAATTTAAAGTAAAAATCTAAACTTTGAAAAAAACGTTTCCAATACAATACCAAAACAGATAGTATAGCACCCAATTGAATGACTATGGTAAAGAGTTTTGTAAAATCATCACCAGCTATTTTCATAAGCGATGATGCTATAATCATATGGCCAGTTGACGAAATGGGAAGGTACTCGGTAATGCCTTCAATAACAGCAAGAATAATAGTTTCAATATTATTCATTAGTCTTGTTAGGGTTCAACAAAATGGCGTAAATCTGAATTCCAAAACCAACAAGCACCAACATTGGAGCCAGTCTGATTCTTCTGAAATTAAATATTTCCGGATTAAAAACATTGGGATCATCACTACCGCCACCGGCCATTAAAATAAAGCCAAGGGCAATGCAAGCCAACCCAATAAACATAAATTTGTAGTTCTTCTTTCCAAAGACAAATACGCTTTCTGAAGCCTCTTTACGTTTTTTTTCTCCCATAATCTTGTGCCTTATTTTTTAAAAATTTATTGCAAAGTAACCGATTTATTTAAAAAGACCTTGTTAAATCTATGTAAATTTTAGTTTTATAATAACCAATCAATCAAGAACAAACCATCCCAGAGTTCCAAACGCTTGGAGGGTTAAACATCGGGTTCTTAGACAACCAGTATTCAGGTTCCAATATTCAGTACCAAAACCCATCAACCAAAAACCACCTAATAATACAACTGATCGGTTTTCAAATTTAAAAAACGCTGCGTAGCCAAGTGCGTACTAATCCATGTGATAATAACGCCTAATGTCAGGACAAAGACAAACAGCATGACAACCAGAACAGGATTGCTTAATAAAGTTAATTCAGGAAATGTTCGGTTTAAATAAAACAAAACAACGGCCATTCCAATCATGGCTAAAAAAGCTCCAATAATCCCTAATCGAACACTTTTCCAAACAAAAGGTCTTCTAATAAATTGTTTGGTAGCACCAACCATTTGCATGGTTTTAATAGTAAATCGTTTGGAGTAAACGGCAAGTCTTATAGAACTATTAATGAGCAATACGGCTATTAGCGTAAAAATACCGCTAATCACCAAAACCCAAAAACTTATTTTTTTAACGTTGTTGTTCATTAAATTTACTAAATCATTATCATAGGTCACTTCATCAACAAAGGTTTTGCTCATAGCTTCTCCAGAAATTTTCTCAAGTTGGTCTGAGGTTACAAAATCGGCTTTTAAATGTATATCAATAGAGTTTTGAAGTGGATTATAACCAACAAAGTCCATAAAATCCTCACCGTTTTCTGCCTTCATAAATTCGGCTGCTTGTTCTTTTGAAACGTATTCAGTGGATTTCACGTATTCTGACATCACCAAACTTTTTTGAAGTTGATTGATCTCAACCTGTTTTGCCGAGTCTTTCAAATAAATGGTTAAAACCACTTGCTCTTTAAAATGGTCAGAAACTTTTTTAGCATTAAGGACTAACAACCCTAACAACCCTAATAAAAATAAAACCAAGGCAATACTTAACACTACGGAAAAATAGGATGAAATAAGTCGGCGTTTTTGATGATTTTCAAATGATGAACTCATAGAATATTTAATAATGATGTAAAAATAATAAAGTATATTTAATCTCTATTTTATATAAACTAAAACATATGAACATTGTTGTAATTGGTGCTGGTGGCGTTGGAGGTTATTTTGGTGGAAAACTGGCAAACGCTGGTTTTCAAGTCACTTTTGTTGCACGTGGAGAACACTTAAAGACTATTAAAAATAAGGGTTTACAAGTAAAAAGTGTCTTAGGCGATTTTACAGTACAACCAAAAGTAACGGAAAATATAAGCGACATTAAAAATCCAGATTTAGTGATACTTGGCGTTAAATCATGGCAAGTTACTGAGGTTGCAAAAGCATTGAAAGCAGTTATTAACGAAAATACCATGGTTTTGCCGCTTCAAAATGGGGCCGATAATGCCGATAAATTAGTATCGGTGTTGCCAAAAAAAAATGTGTTGGCAGGTTTGTGTAAAATAGTTAGTAAGGTAGAATCTCCTGGTGTTATTCATCATATGACTTTTGAACCCGAAATTGTTTTTGGAGAGTATGACAACCGTAAAACAGAACGCGTTAAACAATTAAAGGAGGTTTTTGATGTTGCGGGTTTTAAAAACACCTTGTCTGATGATATACACTTGGATGTATGGAAAAAATTCTTGTTTATTGGAACAATCAGCGGTATTGGTAGCATTACCAGAGCCGTTTTTGGTGTGATGAGAGCACAAGAAGGCATTAGAAAAATTATTTATGATACCGCCAATGAAATGGTTGCTGTTGCCAATGCAAAAGGTATTGCATTAACATCAAAAGATGTTGATATGATTGTAAAAGTCATTGATAATTTAGATTACAATACAACCGCATCCATGCAACGTGATATGATGGAAGACAAACCCAGTGAGCTTGAAAATTTTAATGGATATATTGTTAATCAAGGTAAAATGTTAGGTGTTAAAACACCAACCAATGCCTTTATTTATCATTGTTTATTACCTCAGGAACTGAAAGCTAGACAATAGATTTTTGTTTTTTACTAACCAGATATACACCACTAATAACCAAAAAGCAACTGATAACTTTTACTAAGTTTATGTCTTGCGCATAAGTGTCATCGGTTAAGATGTATGCTGAAACAACAACCAAAACAAAACTAATTGCCGGTTGCAGATATACATAACTTCCAGCAATAGATGGTGCCACATGCTGTAGTGCATAAATATTAAATAAGTAGGTCAAAAACGTTGTACCAATAACAACAAAACCAATACTTAAATAATCTTGAAGGGTTAAAGCTTCATAATTAGTATTAAAAACATCGTTAATTCCAAAAGGCAACACAAAAATTAAGCCTAATAAAAATACCCAGCTAATAATAGTAATGGGGTTATATTTCATCATTAATGGTTTTATTAAAACCAAATAAAGGGCATAAGAACATGTGTTTATAAACACCAAAACATTACCTAATAATGAACTAGTTCCTTCTTTTTTATTGCCATACCAAACTAATAAAAAAGCTCCAAGACCTCCAATAGCTATTCCCAATAACTTGTAATTAGTAATTTTTTCTTTTAAAATGAAGGCGCTAAAAATTAAAACCATCACTGGTATTGAGGTGCTTATTATAGAGGCATCAATAGGAGATGTTAAACTCAACCCATGAAAAAAAAGCAACATATTTACTGCTGCACCAAATATGGCGCAAAGAACAATCATGAGATAATCTTTTTTATCAATAGTCTCTTTGATAAATTTTTTAATAATCCAGAAAAGGAGGCCAGCACCAACAAGTCTAAAAACCACTAAAGCAGACGGGCCAATTTTATTAGGCATCACGCCTTTTGCAATCATAAAATTAGCACCATAAATAAGATTGGCACCCAATAATGCTAGGTGTGCTGTAACGATTTTATTTTTCAAATGTTTTTATTTGTAGCTTCAAAAATAGACATTTGAAATTGATTATTTCATACTTGTAAAGATTTGAGAATGTTGTTAATTTCTTTTTTAGCTTGATTGTATCCAATTTCAAAAGCATTATCAATTCCTTTAGTTGCTAAGGTTCCAATTTTATCAATTTCTACAGGCTCAAAAACATAATTGCACAACTTAAACTTTTTAATATTATTGGCCTCTAAACCAAGATGATAAACACGATATACTAATTTTAAAGACGTATTAATGTCAGTTTCTTTAATTGGTGTTATAGGATTAACAAAACTGCCAATAATTTTGTGTAGTTTTTTCTTTTTAAGTGGTTCTACCGGAAAATTATTTAAAATTCCACCATCAGAATAAAAATTACTATTGATTTTTAACGGAGAGAATAAAGGAGGCAATGCACAAGATGCGATTAAAGGTTTAATTAATTCACCTGTATTAAAATATTCTAATTTACCCGATAATAAATTCGTGGCAGTAATGGATAACGGATATTTTAATTTTTCAAATGAATTTTCTTTGAAAAACGTTTTAAAAAACTTTTCGTACTTCTCACTATCTAAAATTCCTGGTTTGTTTAGGGCATATAATGAAAAATCTAAAATGGGTGTTTGTTTAAAAAAGGTTATCATGTCATCTGTATGATATCCAGCAGCATATAAAGCGCAAACTAACGCGCCTGCACTTGTTCCTGAAACATGACTGGGAACAATTCCGTTTTCTAATAATACCTTTATTAAACCTACATGCGCAATAGCTCTAACGCCTCCGCCAGACAGTACTAATCCAATTTCTTCATTCATAACAAATTATTTATAAAGACCATTAAAGGTACAAGTTTAAAAAATACCATGAAGTAATTAAAATTGCCTTTAGATTTTTTCTTTTTAAACCGTAACTTTGCGGCTTTAAATTCCGTCATTACAAGGAGTGAAACTAGCTTGTACTGAGCGTAATCGAAGTATGTAATCTTTTAAAATTAACAGATTACTTCACTTTGTTCGCAATAACGTTAATATTTACATGATAAATGAAGTACCATTTTAACGAGATAGAAGCCAAATGGCAAAAATACTGGGCACAGAACCAAACGTTTAAGGCTGAAAACCATTCAGAAAAACCTAAATTTTATGTTTTGGATATGTTTCCTTACCCAAGCGGCGCAGGCTTGCACGTTGGTCATCCACTTGGATATATAGCTTCCGATATTTATGCGCGTTACAAACGCCACCAAGGGTTTAATGTATTGCATCCGCAAGGCTATGATAGTTTTGGGTTGCCTGCAGAGCAGTATGCCATTCAAACAGGGCAACATCCAGCGTTAACCACCGAAGCAAATATTAAAACCTACCGTCGGCAATTAGACCAAATAGGTTTTTCATTTGATTGGTCTCGCGAAGTAAGAACATCCGACCCTAGCTATTACAAATGGACGCAGTGGATTTTCATTCAGTTATTCGATTCATGGTATAATAATGACTCAAATAAAGCCGAAGATATTTCAGAATTAATTAAAATTTTTAAAACTGAAGGAAACGTAAAAGTAAATGCCGTTTGTGATGATACTATAGAATCATTTTCTGCTGAAGACTGGAACGCTTTTGATTCTGTAAAACAACAAGAAATATTATTGCAATATAGACTAACCTATTTAGCCGAAACTGAAGTCAATTGGTGTCCAGCTTTAGGAACGGTTTTAGCTAATGATGAAATCGTCAATGGCGTATCAGAACGTGGAGGACATCCAGTCATTCGAAAAAAAATGTCTCAATGGAGCATGCGCATTTCAGCGTATGCCGAACGCTTACTTCAAGGCTTAGAAAACATAGATTGGACCGATTCTTTAAAAGAAAGTCAGCGTAACTGGATTGGAAAATCGGTAGGGGCAGAGGTGGAATTCAGAATTCAGAATTCAGAATTCAGAATTTCGGTGTTCACAACACGACCAGACACTATTTTCGGAGTTTCGTTTATAACACTAGCTCCAGAACATGAATTGGTATCTCAAATAACAACAGCTGAACAAAAAGCTGAAGTTGAAGCTTATATTGAAGCCACTGCAAAACGTAGTGAACGCGATAGAATGGCCGATGTAAAAACCATTTCAGGTGCCTTTACAGGTGCCTATGTGGAGCATCCTTTTACCAAAAAGCCCATTCCGGTTTGGATTGGCGATTATGTATTGGCTGGTTATGGAACTGGTGCGGTAATGTCTGTGCCATGTGGTGACCAGCGAGATTACGATTTTGCAAAACATTTCAACATCCCCATTCCCAATATTTTTGAAGGGGTTGATATTTCTGAAACGGCCTTTTCAGATAAAGATAAAACCATCATCGCTAACAGTGATTTCTTAGACGGATTATCCTATAAAGAAGCCACTAAAAAAATTATTGAAGCACTTGAGAAACTAGGCCAAGGACAAGGAAAAACCAATTATCGGTTACGTGATGCTGTGTTTTCAAGGCAGCGATATTGGGGCGAACCATTTCCTGTGTATTATGTCAATGGGATGCCGCAAATGATTGATGTAAAACATTTACCCATAAAATTGCCCGAAGTTGAAAAATATTTGCCAACCGAAACCGGCGAACCGCCACTAGGCAATGCCACGGTTTGGGCTTGGGATACTATAAATAACAAGGTGGTATCTAACGAACTTGTCACCCTGAGCGCAGTCGAAGGGTCTCATAACGGCATATATCCTCTTGAACTCAACAC
>PFKE01000028.1 GCA_002784145.1 Flavobacteriaceae bacterium CG_4_10_14_3_um_filter_33_47
CGGAATTGTATAAACACGTAAAACTGTTTGGTTTTATTGCAGGATATCAAAAAAGAACCTTCAAAGAGGAAGACCCTGTAAACATCAGAGCGGCTGAATTGATGGGCAAATTGCACGATCAATTGGAAACCTTTGGCTATCAAGGGCATCCATTGGAGGTGTATTTGGTGCGATTGCTATTTATCTTGTTTGCCGATGACACCAGTATTTTTGAAAAGGACACCTTCAAAGAGTTTTTAGACCAAAAAACGAAAGAAGATGGCAGTGATTTGGGAGCGTTGATGGCGCAATTTTTTCAGGTGTTGAACACGCCCAAAGAAAAACGATTTACCAATCTTGACGAGCATTTGAGCCAGTTTCCGTATGTAAACGGAAAACTGTTTGAAGAGGTGTTGCCCATTGCTTCTTTTAATTCGAACATGCGCACGGTGTTGTTGGAAGCTGCTGGCTTGGATTGGGGAAAAATATCGCCTGCTATTTTTGGGTCGTTGTTTCAAAGTGTGATGAATCCTGAAGAGCGTAGAAATTTGGGAGCTCATTATACGTCTGAAAAGAATATTTTCAAACTTATCAAACCACTTTTTTTGGATGAATTGCGTGCAGAATTTGAGAAAGTAAAATCGAGCAGCAAACAACTGAAAGAGTTTCATTACAAATTATCTACCCTTCGCTTTTTGGATCCTGCTTGCGGAAGTGGCAATTTTTTAATCATCACCTATCGTGAATTGCGCTTGTTGGAGATAGATATTTTGAGAGAGTTGTTTAAAAAAGGCGAACGAGTTTTGGATGTTTCCAGCATTTTGTGGTTGGATGTGGACCAATTTTACGGCATTGAATACGATGAGTTTGCCGCAAAAATAGCGGAAGTTGCCATGTGGTTGATTGACCACCAAATGAACATGCGCGTGAGCGAAGAGTTTGGGCAATATGTGGCAAGATTGCCGTTGAAAAAGGCTGCAAAAATTGTTCATGGCAATTCGTTGCGCATTGATTGGGAAACTGTGGTGCCCAAAACGGCCCTGAGTTATATTGTTGGGAATCCGCCTTTTTATGGGAAATCTCTGCAAACCAAAGAGCAGAAAGAAGATATGAAATTGGTTTTTGGAAGAGTACAAGGAGCAGGAGTTTTGGATTATGTAGCTGCTTGGTATTATAAAGCGGCTCAATATCTTGTAAGTACAAACATTAAAACAGGTTTTGTTTCAACAAACTCCATTACGCAAGGTGAGCAAACAGGTATTTTATGGAATGAATTGCTGAACAATTATAAAATTAAAATTCATTTTGCACATACTACATTTAATTGGACAAATGAAGCAAAAGGCAAAGCAGCTGTGCATTGTGTGATTGTAGGTTTTGCCAATTATGATACCAAAGAAAAATATCTTTTTGAATATGATGACATCAAAGGTGAGCCACAAGTAAGAAAAGTAAAAAACGTCAATCCTTATTTAGTGGAAGCAAATGATTTGGTCATTTTGAAAAGAAGAAAACCAATTTGTAACGTTTCAAATATTTCCTTTGGAAGCATGCCAAATGATGGAGGAAACTTTTTATTCACTGATGAAGAAAAGGAGGAATTCTTAAGAATTGAACCAAATGCAGAAGAATTTATAAAACCTTTAATAAGTGGACACGAGTTTTTAAACGGTAAAAACCGTTGGTGTTTGTGGCTATTAAATATAAAGCCAGCCGAATTAAGAGCATTAAAAGAAGTGCAAAAAAGAGTTGAAAAAGTAAAAGAATTACGATTGAATAGTACTAGAGAAGCTACTCAAAAATTAGCTGCTTTTCCGACTTTATTTGGTGAGATAAGACAACCAAAACAAACTTATGTCCTAGTACCTCTGACATCTTCTGAAAACAGGAAGTATATACCAATGGGGTTTTTCAACAGCAATAATATTTTAAATAATACTTGTTCGGCAATTGATAAATGTACACTTTATGAGTTTGGAATTCTTCAATCAGAAATGCATATGACTTGGGTAAAATATACTTGTGGTCGATTGAAAAGTGATTTTAGATATTCAAATGAGATGGTTTACAACAACTTTCCATGGCCCAATGAGGTGAGTGAAAAAAACAAACAAACAGTTGAGGCAAAAGCACAACAAGTGTTGGATGTTCGTGCGAATTTTCCAGAAAGTAGTTTGGCAGATTTGTATCATCCGTTAACCATGCCACCAAGTTTGGTGAAAGCGCATCAAGAGTTAGACAAAGCGGTTGATTTGTGTTATCGTCCGCAAGCATTTACCAACGAAAATGCCCGCATTGAGTTTTTATTTGAGTTGTACAACCAATATACTGCGCCTTTGTTGCGTGTTGAGAATGGGAAGAAAAAGTGATTGTTTTACATAAAAAAGATTGGTATGTTTACAATAGATGAAACCACTTTTACTAAAATTAAAGAATTAAAAAAGCTTGTTGATGTAGTTATAAACATTGAATGTTCGGCAACTGCATTTAAAGAAACTTCCGAAAAAATAAAATATTTAATAGATAATATCAACAACCCAAAAATTTATAAGTCATGGTGTGTATGTTTAGATATTTTTGATTATGATTTGAAAAGTAGCAGAGAAAAACAAGGTGTTTATTGGAGAAAATGGGCTGTTTTTTTTTAAAATAACCTTTTAGAAATTGAAGCAGCATCTTTCCATACCGAAGACCCAACGGGGTATTATGAAAAAGACTATTACTATTGTGCCTCTATTTATTTTAAAGCAGGTTTAAAAAAACCTGAAATTTATATGAATGTTGATGTGGGTGACTTTATTAATGATGCCATGAATTATAAAAACTACATGACTGCAAATTTAAATAATGTTGAAATTGATATAGATATTTGGGACATTTAAAAGGCTTAAAAAATATCGGATGGTTTGTAATCAAGCTTAAATTATGGTCACCTCGTGCGCAGTCGAGAGGTTATTATTCTTAACAAATTATCAATGAGTTCTTCACTGTGTTCGCAATGACAAAGATAAAAATTACTCTAAAAACTTACTTTTTAATGCTGCTGTTGGAATCATACACGATTCCTTTTTTCCATACCATTTATAGCGGTTTTTGGCAATATAATCATAACCCCAATTTCTTATAAATGTGGGAATAATAAAAAATATGCTTAATAAACGGTTTGGAAAGCCTAAATGGTAAGCTATTTTTAAAGCTGCGATAGATTTGTAATCAAGGCCTTTTTCGGGTGTGAATAGCAGAATGGAGTCTGTTTTATTAGTTTCAATGAGGTGTCTATGAATTATTTGCTGTCCTATTTCACTTTGAAGCGCAGTAAACAGAAACAAATTTTTCTTATCATGTTTTATGACATATTGAACAGAGGCGTTACAAAGGTTGCAAACGCCATCAAATAAAATTAGTTTTTTATGTTTTGGAATATTTATCATGTTTTGTTACTAAAAATACCACTGAGCACTGCTCACTAAATATGCCTCACTTTTTTACAGTTTTAACCAATTCTAATTGTTCTAAGCTAACATTGGTGGTAAACATACCATAATTTACTGTGGCTTTATTTTTTTCAATTTTATCAATACTGCCAATAGCACGACCATCGTTCATACGAACCCGATCGCCAATTTTTAAAATGGGTTTGGGTTTTGGGACTTCTATTTTGTTCTTTTTGGCTTCTTGTTTCTTTTCTCTAATAACGGTCACTACTTTTTCAACTTCTTGTTTAACTTGTTCTTCTTTAGCTTTTATAACGTGCTTTTCTTTGACGGAAACTTTTTTTCGCTTGGAGTTTTCAATTTGAACGATTTTGAAAAACTCTGCCATCAATTCGCGTTTTTGCTTATTTTCAAAATATTTTTCGGCTAGGTCATTAATTTTATGTCCTAAATAAATTAAACGTTGGTTACTGTCATACAATTCTTGATAGCTTTCCAGTTTTTTTTGAATTTTGGCATTGGTTTCTTCTAATTTATCGGCTTCCTTAATTTTTTTCTTTTCATTGATACGTAAAGATTCGCCTGTTTTTTCAAGTTTAGAGCGTTCTTTTTGAAGTTTGGCAATGGTGGCATCAAACCGTACTTTACTACGTTCAATCTTCTTTTTGGCTCGGTTAATTAAACTAAAAGGAATGCCGTTTTTCTGAGCCACTTCAAACGTAAAAGAGCTTCCGGCTTGTCCAACCACCAATTTATATAAAGGCTCTAAAGATTTTTCATCAAAAAGCATGTTGGCATTGACCATATAAGGCAATTCATTTGCTAAAATCTTTAGGTTGGAGTAGTGGGTTGTGATAATACCATATGCTTCCCGATGATAAAATTCTTCTAAAAACGTTTCAGCCAAGGCACCACCAAGTTCTGGGTCACTTCCGGTTCCAAATTCATCAATTAAAAACAAGGTGTTTTTATTACACTTTTTTAAAAAGTAATTCATTTGTTTTAAGCGATAACTATAGGTGCTTAAATGATTTTCAATAGACTGATTATCGCCTATATCGCTTAAAATTCTATCAAAAATAAAAACTTTACTACGTTCATGAACCGGAATTAATAAACCACTTTGTAACATAACCTGAAGCAAGCCAATGGTTTTAAGGGTAATGCTTTTTCCGCCGGCATTAGGTCCAGAAATAACAATAACACGCTTTTCTTGATTAAAATCTATGGATTGAGGAAAGGTGGTTTTTTTATTTTTTAAATGGTTTAAATACAAAAGAGGATGATAAGCATCTTTGAGCAATAGGCTTCTGTCTTCAGAAATTTCGGGAAGCACAGCATTCATGGAGTTGGCATATTTTGCTTTGGCAGCAATGACATCCAAATCTATTAATAACGTTTGTGAATCTTCTAATAAGGTTTTAAACGGACGAATAACGTTGGTAAGGTCTTTTAAAATACGAATAACTTCTTCTTTTTCTTCGTACTCTAAATTATTAAGTTCTCGTGTAAATTGCAAGGTAGTTTCTGGTTCTATATATACAATACTGCCCGTTTTACTTCCGCCCATAATAGCACCTTTAACCTTACGTCTGTGCATGGCTTTTACGGCTAAAACGCGTTTGTTGTCAACCACAGATTCCCTGATATCATCTAAATACTCCAATTGATGATAGGCGTTTAAAGCCGTTGCAAAACTCTGATTTATTTTACCTTTTACCTTGTTGATCCTTTGTCTTAACTCTAACAACAATCTGGAGGCATTGTCTTTGATGTCTCCAAAACGGTCCACAATAGCATCTACTTTTTCAATAATGGTTTTATTAATTTCTATATGAGATGCAAAGTCATTTAATTTAGGGTAATAGTCTTTAAATTTTTCTAGAAAAGAAACGATGTCATTCGTTGTTAAGGAAATAGAGATAATTTTTTTTAAACTGTGAACTTCAAGATAGGTATTTTCAATTCTTAAGAGAAGAAGTTCTTTGTTTATGGCATCAAACCCATGATTGGGTATCCGGTTATTATTATGAAACGAAGATAGATACTCATTCGTTAACTGTAAAGCGCCCAAAATATCTTCTTTAGTTTTAAAAGGAGACATATTAAGTGCTTTTTCGTTTCCTAACGGCGTTATGCAATGTTCGCTAACCTGTTTTAAAACGGTTGGAAATTCTAAATCTTGTAGGGTTTTTTCGTGAATGTTTATCATTCTTTATATTGAAATCTTTGGCTTAAAACAACAAAGTTACACATTAAGTATAAAATCTCAATCATTTAAGGCTTCAAGCATGGAATGATAATCATATTGCAAATCTTCGTGCAGTGTAGAAACAATTTTTTTAATTAAAACAATTTGCCTTTCGTAAATATTGGTGAGGGTTACATTATGTTTTATGGAAGGCTTGAAATCTTTTAATGTTTGACAGAAATAGATCAATAATTCAACTTCGGTTTCTTTTTTTTGAGAATATCGAGCAAATTTTTTAACAGTTCTCAATATTTTTCTGACACTTTTTTTTATGTAGAAATAGCTATTGGTGTTAATCAATTCAAATTGTTCATCCATGTCTTTTTGAACAGATTCAATATAT
This sequence comes from Flavobacteriaceae bacterium CG_4_10_14_3_um_filter_33_47, assembly GCA_002784145.1. GTDB lineage: Bacteria > Bacteroidota > Bacteroidia > Flavobacteriales > Flavobacteriaceae > Yeosuana. The sequence continues at coordinate 6,008 of PFKE01000028.1, forward strand.
CCAGTTTCATCATGAGACTCAAACAATAAATAGGTTAGGAGTTCTTTGTTTTCCTTTTTGAATTTTGATAAGCGTAAGCATAACTCGGTCAATTCTTCAGTAGAAAGATGTTGTAATTCTTTTTTAATGTTAACTACTGAAACGGCTTTCACAATATGTTTATCTCAATTTAGGAAAATCAACAGGATTTAGTTCGTGCATAACATTATAAACGGCTTCAAAAACATCTTCAACAGACGGTTTAGAGAAGTAGTCACCATCAGTTCCATACGCTGGTCTATGGGCTTTGGCTGTTAAGGTTTTTGGTTGGCTATCTAAATATTGATAGCCATTTTGGGTATTTAATATTTCGTTTAATATGTATGCAGAAGCGCCACCGGGCACATCTTCATCAATAACCATAACGCGATTTGTTTTAGCAAGACTTTTTGCAATATCGTGATTTAAATCAAAGGGTAATAAGGATTGTACATCAATGACTTCGGCATCAATATCCAATGATTGAAGTTCTTTTGCGGCAAGTTCCACAATTCTAAGCGTTGATCCGTAAGAAACCAAGGTGATGTCTTTTCCTTGTTTTACTGTTTCAACAACGCCAATAGGTGTTTTAAATTCTCCAATATTCAATGGCATTTTTTCTTTTAACCTGTAACCATTTAAGCATTCTACCACTAAAGCTGGCTCATCGCCTTGTAAAAGTGTATTGTAAAATCCAGCTGCTTTGGTCATGTTTCTTGGCACTAATACATGGATGCCACGAACTAAGTTTATAATGCCACCTAATTGAGAACCTGAATGCCAAATGCCTTCCAATCGATGTCCACGAGTTCTTATGATTAAAGGCGCTTTTTGTCGGCCTTTTGTTCTGTAATGTAAGGTTGCTAAATCATCACTTATAATTTGTATGGCATACATTATGTAATCTAAATATTGAATTTCTGCAATGGGTCTTAAGCCTCTCATAGCCATGCCAATACCTTGACCTACAATGGTAGCTTCGCGTATGCCTGTATCTGAAACCCTTAAATATCCATACTTTTCTTGTAAGCCTTCCAAACCTTGGTTTACATCGCCTATATAACCTGTGTCTTCACCAAAAATAAGAGTTTCTGGATAGTTTTTAAAGATATAATCAAAATTGTCCCTGATAATGATTCTGCCATCAACAAGTGGAGATTCATTATTATAATAGGGTTTTACTTCTTTTATTTTAATGGCAGATTTATCGGATTCTGAATATAAATGAGAACTGAATTTTGGTTGTGACTCTTTAAAATTAGTGTTGATCCAGTTGACTAAATTTTGTTTTTCAATAGAAGATTCAGATATGATATGATGCAAAACTTTTCTAGCTGTTGAAAGGACATCTTTTCTTGAAGGCTCATCTAAAGCTAATAAATATTGTTTAGATTTTAAGATAAATTCTGAATGATGGCTCTTTTCAGCTAAACGAGATAAAATTAGAGTAAGATCTTGTCTTTCTTTTAATATGGGTGCTAAAAACGTATGCCAAGCTCTATTTTTTCCATCTCTTGCATCTCGTTTAATGGTACGTTCCATATCTGTTAAATCTTCGTTGGTTGCAATGCCAGATTCAATCATCCATGAACGCATTTTTACATTACAATCCAGTTCTGTCTCCCAATTTAAACGATTCTTATCTTTATAACGCTCATGAGAGCCGGATGTTGAATGACCTTGAGGCTGTGTTAATTCGTTGACATGAATCAAAACAGGAATATGCTCTTTGCGCGCTATGGCAGATGCTTCCTGGTAGGTTTCAATGAGATTGGCATAATCCCAACCTTTTACCCGAAGTATTTCATAGCCTTTTTCTTTTTTATTTCGTTGAAAACCTTTAAGGATTTCTGAGATGTTTTCTTTAGTGGTTTGATGTTTTGCGTGTACTGAAATTCCATACTCATCATCCCAAATGCTTATAATCATGGGAACTTGCAAAACCCCAGCAGCGTTGATGGTTTCAAAAAACAGCCCTTCACTTGTGCTGGCATTACCAATGGTTCCCCAAGCTACTTCATTACCATTTATTGAAAACTTGGAATGGTTTATGTTTTCAATATTTCTATATATTTTTGAAGCTTGAGCCAAACCTAGTAAACGAGGCATTTGTCCTGCAGTTGGCGAAATGTCTGCACTGGAATTGTATTGTTTGGTTAAGTCTTTCCAATGACCATTTTCGTCTAAACTATGTGTTGTAAAATGGCCTCCCATTTGACGGCCGGCAGACATAGGTTCTAAGCTTAAATCTGTGTTAGCATATAAACCTGCAAAAAATTGTTCAACCGTTAATTCGCCTAAGGCCATCATGAAGGTTTGATCGCGATAATAGCCTGAACGAAAGTCGCCTTTTAAAAAGGCTTTTGCCATGGCTAATTGTGGCACCTCTTTTCCATCACCAAAAATTCCAAATTTTGCTTTTCCTGTTAAAACTTCCCTGCGGCCTAATAAACTACATTCACGACTGGTGACAGCAATTTTATAATCGTTTAAAACTTCATTTTTGAAGTCATCAAAAGACATGTTATTTTTTAGGTCTGGTATTGGTTGCATGAAATTTAGCGGTCTCTTTTTGGGCAAATTTAGTTAAAGTTTGTGGTTTCTACAATATTATTATTCCAATATGTTTGAAGAATTCTTAATGATACAAATTCAAAAATAATTTTTATTATTAATTAATCAAAAATACCTGATTAATTCAATAAAAAATTCAAAATATTAACATTATTAATACCAACGTCTTCTAAATAAACCAAATAACGTCTTTGGATCAATTGTAAATCTAAACCTAATTTTTTGATCATAGTTGGGCTGTCCAATTTCCCAACCTAAATTTGAATATACAGGAAAATAAAGTTCAAAGTAATCGGTAACTAAATTGACCCGGATACCAGAATCGTACACAAATTTTAAATTGTCGTGGCGGTTTTTTACAAGTCCAATGTCTGAATATGCCAATACGTATTTCCAAAGTGTTGTGCTAACGTTAACGGTTGACATAAATTGGTTAGCAAATGGTGTTTCTAGTTTAGATTTAAAACCTCCTTCTGCACCAATGTATTGCTGACTAAAAATACCAGAAGATTCAGATCGGCCTAAATAAGCATAATCAAATAAATAATCGGTTGGCCTATCTGTGGCAAAACTAAAAAAGTCTGACCCATTTGGGTTGGTGTTTTTTAAAAATACTCCAGAGAAAAAGCGAACATTTAATTGTCTATTATTTTCGAATAAACGACGGTACTCATAATCAAAAGATAATTTGGTAAACGTTTTTGCAATTTGAAAATCAGCGTACCAGCTGTTAAATTTAATTAAGTTATCGTTCGAATCTACAAACCTAACATTAAAAACCTTGTAATTTGGTTCGGTAGAGGTTGTAATGTTATTTACATCCTTGTCTCTACTAATGTCTAAATATCTTAAAAATAGCGCTTTCTTTTTATTAGATCGAAAATCTTTATCTTCTCTAAAGAAAAATGAAAGGTATGGGGTAAATTGGCGCACAAACAAATCTTCTGCATACGATTGATAACCTGCCCTAAAGCCGTAGTTTATTGAATATAAATTGCTGTTTTCAAAGTCATGAATGTTATAAACATTAGCTTTTCCTGTAAATGATTTTGATTTTAGGGAATACTTTGGTTCTAATTTGTAATTAAAACGTTTTCTTAAAACCGTTTTGTTGTATAATTTTCCACCAAGGGTTAATCCATCATAGATATTATTGTATTCTAAAATGGGCATAAAAAACATCTGGTTGTAATTAGGGTCTTCAATATCTTTAAACAGCCTTAATTGCAGGGGTTTATTATTAAAAAACATGCCTTTTAACGATTTCCAGTTATCTCTTAAATTGGTTTCTGGAATAATGTTTTGATAGTTAAGAACTAATTTATTACTATTATTTCTAGGAATGGTGATGGTTTTACTTTTTGATATATTTTCTATCCATATTTTGGATACTATAGTATCATTACTTAAGCTGTATAAGGATACAGGCATTGCATTGTCTGTTTTGTTTTTTATGGTAAGCGTTAAAGAATCTTCTGTTTTAATAACATCCTTTATTTTGAAATCTATTTTTTTTCTTGTTGTTAAGTAGTCATTAAAAAACCAATCAATGTTTTTATGGGTTTGGGTTTTTAAAAAAGTTTCAAAGGCTTTGGCCTTAATGGGTTTTAACTGATTGTTTGATAGAAACGTTTTTATGGAATTTTCAAGAACATCAGAATTTATAAAATCATCTAAATACTTAAACCCAATGCCAGCTTTATATTTATTCGAAATACTTTTATTAAATTTTAATAAAGAATCTTTTGCCATGGTTAAGGGTTGGTCTCTGTTGGTTCTGGCCATGAGCATGTAAGCAAGAACATATTTATCATTAAAGCTTAAATCTGCTGCGTGAAATGAACGAATGGCCCAAAAATCTGCTAATGAACCTAAAAACTTCATGTCAGGATAATTAAGCTCAACATATTTCATTAAGAAATAAATTTGTAATCCATCTAATAACCACTGATCTTTTCTTGGGTTTATAAACAACGTATTTTCTAGATAATTATATAAAGCAACTTTTAAAAGTTTTAATTCGTATTGAAAATGTTCTGGGTAAGGATGTATGAATTTTGGTAAAAAATTTAAACCATATATAGGTTCTTTTTCATAATCTATATGGGTTAAAAGTAATTTCTTATGTGGGTATTTACCTAAATGGTCATCAATAAATTTGGTGATTTTTTCTGTGATTAAAATTTTGTCTAAAACATCCAAATCGGCATCTTTAATACTAGAAATAAATGCTATACTATCGTTTTGTATGGCGTTGAAGATAGGCGTTTTATTTAAAAATAATTTATTGTTAACTCGGTTGTTTCCTCTAAGGATAACTGTTTTGTTCGTATTATTTTGAGTAATGTTAATAACATCCAATTCTGAAGTAAGGTTGTAATTTTTAGGATAAATAATTTCTAAGGCTAGATTGGCTTCAGGAATGTATAAATCATCTAAATCTTTATTGCTGTAATATTGCCATTGTCCATCATAAATAGCTGGAGTAATATACCAATATCTTAAATGGATATCTCCTGATGGGCTTATTCCGTAACGTGTAAATTTATCATTGGGAATTTGAACAATATAAGTGAGATTTATTTTATAAGATTCATGAGGTTTAACAGGAGAATTTAGTTTAACCTTAACAACATCGATGTGATCGAGTAATTGTTCATAAGGAACCTCTTCGTTATGTTGTTTTATAGAAGTAATAACAGAGTAACCTCTGTCTTCGTTTTTTGCAAGATGAAAATCATTTTTATATTCATCGGCCATTCTTATGGCTAGTGGTGTTTTTTTAGTGGAATAACTATTAGTCCAATTATTTAGATAGATGGTTTCAAGAGTATCGTTTGAGGCGTTATAATATTCGATGGTTTGAGAGATGGAGATTTGTTTTTTTTCTATATTAAAAATAGCTCTTAGGTCAATGTTATTTTGACCGAAGGTGTGAAGGCAAAAAAAGCCAACCAAAAAAAAACTTAATACTGTAAATCTCAATTTATTTTAAAAACATTTAAGGTTAAAACAATAGATAGGTTGGTTTGGCAATATAGCAAATTTAACGGGTAATATATTTTTGATTTTTTTCTTTAAAAATTAGGGCTAAAATCAGAGGTATGATAAAATTCGTCTAAAATTTTAATCACGTCATCTTCGTTATCAACCAAGTGGATTAAATCTAAATCTTTCTCACTGATGTTACCGAACTCTTTTAAGAGCGTTTGTTTTATCCAATTAAAAAGACCTTCCCAAAATTCTTTTCCAACAAGTATGATGGGGAATTTTTCAATTTTATGGGTTTGGATCAAGGTAATAGCTTCAAATAATTCATCAAGGGTTCCAAAGCCTCCGGGCATTACTACAAATCCTTGTGAGTATTTAACAAACATAACTTTTCTTACGAAGAAATAATCAAAATCCAGGTTTTTATCTGAGTCTATATAGGGATTGTCATGTTGTTCAAAAGGCAAATCAATGTTAAGCCCTACGGATGTACCACCACCAAGATGTGCACCTTTATTACCAGCTTCCATAATACCTGGTCCGCCGCCTGTTATAACTCCATAGCCAGATTGTACAATTTTTTTAGCAATTTTTTCAGCTAATTCATAATACTTATTATCAGGTTTGATTCTGGCTGACCCAAAAATAGACACACAAGGGCCTATTTTACTCATTTTTTCAAAACCACTTACAAACTCTCCCATGATTTTAAAAATGGCCCAAGAGTCGTTTGTTTTTATTTCATTCCATCCTTTAGGATGTAATTCTTGTCTCATATATTGTTTAAGTGTTTATTTGATAATGCGTTTTAATGTGCAAATTTCAAATTTAGTGTTTTTTATTTTCATTTTACTGAACACTAAACATTGGTTACTATATACTAGTTTCTATAACAATTCTTTTTTAAGGAACTGTGCTGTATAGCTTTTTTTATGTTTTGACACTTCTTCAGGTGTGCCTTCAACAATAATTTGTCCGCCACCTTTTCCGCCTTCATAGCCAATATCAATAATATGGTCAACGGTTTTAATAACATCTAAATTGTGCTCAATAATTAACACTGTATTGCCTTTATCAACCAATTTGTTTAAAACGTGCATTAATACACGAATATCCTCAAAATGCAAACCTGTTGTAGGTTCATCTAAAATATAAAACGTATTGCCAGTATCACGTTTGCTTAATTCTGTTGCCAATTTTATGCGTTGAGCTTCGCCACCAGATAATGTGGTGCTTTGTTGCCCTAAAGTAATGTATCCAAGACCAACATCTTCAATGGTTTTAAGTTTGTTATGGATTTTTGGAATGTGCTCAAAAAAGGTTACTGCTTCACTGATGGTCATATCCAAGACATCACTAATGGACTTTCCTTTATAGCGAATTTCTAAAGTTTCTCTATTAAAACGTTTTCCTTGGCAGGTTTCACATTCTACATACACATCTGGTAAAAAATTCATTTCTATAACTCGTAAACCTCCACCTTGGCAGGTTTCACAACGGCCACCGGAAACATTAAAGCTAAATCTACCAGCTTTATAACCACGAATCATGGCTTCAGGAATTTTAGCAAACAAACTTCTTATTTCACTAAACGTACCAGTGTAGGTTACTGGATTACTTCTTGGAGTTCTTCCAATAGGTGATTGATTGACATCAATAACTTTGTCAATATGTTTTAAGCCATCAATACTTTTATAAGGCATTGGTTTTTTAACGCCATTAAAATAATAAGCATTTAAAATAGGGTATAGGGTTTCATTAATTAATGTTGATTTACCACTACCTGAAACGCCAGTAACTCCAATCATTTTTCCTAATGGAAAAGAAACAGAAACATTTTTAAGATTATTCCCTGTACATCCTTTAAGAATTATAGATTTCCCATTGCCTTTTCTACGCTTCTTTGGTACATCGATTTTTTTTGTACCATTGAGATAGTCGGCTGTTAAGGTTTGATGTGTTTTTAATTCATCGGGTGTTCCAATACTGATGATTTCTCCACCATGTTTTCCAGCCTTGGGTCCGATATCAATCACATAATCAGCACGCTCTATCATATCTTTATCATGTTCAACCACAATAATTGAGTTGCCAATATCTCTTAAAGCTATTAAAGAGTTAATAAGTTTTTCATTATCGCGTTGGTGCAAGCCAATGCTTGGTTCGTCTAATATATAAAGAACTCCAACTAATTGAGAACCTATTTGTGTAGCCAAACGAATGCGTTGAGCTTCGCCTCCAGATAAAGATTTTGAACTTCTGTTTAATGTTAAGTAATCTAAACCTACATCCAACAAAAATTTTAACCTAGCTTTGATTTCTTTGATAACTTCTTCAGCAATAATAAATTGTTTTTTTGATAAATGGTTGTGTAAATCGTTAAACCAGTTGGATAATTCTATAATGTCTATATTGGCTAAGTCTGCAATATTTTTATGATTTACTTTGAAATAAAGGGATTCTTTTTTTAATCTTGAGCCATGACATTCTGGACAGATTATTTTGTCCATATAGTCTTTAGCCCATCGTTTTAACGAGGTTGAATCGGCGTTTATGTATTGATTTTCTATAAAATTGGCAACGCCTTCAAAATCAATTTTATAATCTCTTGTAACGCCTAATACTTTACTTTCAATTGAAAATTTATCGTTTCCGCCATATAAAATCATGTGTTTGGCTTCTTCAGGAATATCCTTGTAAGCATCTGTTAACTTAAAATTAAAGCGCTGTGCTATGATTTCAAGTTGCTTAAAAATCCAGCTGTTTTTTTCTGGACCATGTGGTGCAAGAGCTCCATTTTTAATAGAAAGCGTGTCGTTTGGAATAATTTTTCTCTCGTTTACTTGGTGTAATGTTCCAATACCATTACAATGAGAGCAAGCTCCTTTTGGTGAGTTAAAAGAAAAATTATTGGGCTCTGGGTTAGGATATGATATTCCAGATGAGGGACACATTAAATGTCGACTAAAATATCTGGCTTCGTTAGTATCTTGATCCATCACCATCAAAATATCATCGCCATGATACATGGCTGTATTAATGGATTCTGTTAAGCGTTTATGGTTATCTGCCGAATCATCAATCACCAATCTGTCTATAACAATCTCTACATCATGTGTTTTGTACCGATCTAGTTTCATGCCTTTTTTAAGGTCTTGAATCTCACCGTCGGTTCTAACCTTAACAAAACCTTGTTTAGCAATTTGTTCAAACAACTCTCTGTAATGTCCTTTACGTGAACGCACTACAGGTGCTAGAATGTTAATTCGTTTGCCATTAAAATCACTGATAATAAGTTCTTTAATTTGAGCATCACTATAACTCACCATTTTCTCGCCTGTATTGTAGCTGTAGGCATCTGAAGCTCGAGCGAATAACAATCTTAAAAAATCATAAATTTCGGTAATGGTTCCAACCGTAGAACGTGGCGATTTGCTAGTGGTTTTTTGTTCAATGGCTATAACGGGTGATAAGCCATCAATTTTATCAACGTCTGGTCGTTCTAAACCGCCTAGAAACTGACGCGCATAGGCTGAAAACGTTTCAATGTAACGTCTTTGTCCTTCTGCATAAATCGTGTCAAAGGCCAATGAGGATTTTCCACTACCAGACAAGCCAGTAATGACCACTAGTTTTTCTCTGGGTATGGTAACATCAATATTCTTGAGGTTATGTACTCTGGCACCTTTAACCTCAATATACTCTTCAAATTGGCTCATAAATTTGCAAAAGTGCAAAGGTACAATTTTAGTTGCTAAATTTTTGTTAAGCACAACTATCATTTTAAATATTTGAAATAAAAAATGCCCTGATATTTTCAGAGCATTCACAACAGAATATTTCTATTCAATTCAAATTTTTAGCAATGACATTTCACCATGTTCTAATGATTTTGTATAGTTAGCTTTTACTTCTTTTAAGCAACTGAAGAATTTTTTACCGTTTATTCTTTCTAAATGTACAAAAGTATCGCCATTCTCATTGGTTTCAACTTTTTTAATAACCGCATGATTTCCTTCAACAATATGGTAGTTAGCTAAACCACCCTTTTTTGCAATAACATTTAATTTAGGAAAGAAAATATACTTAAATCCATTAGCATTTGTTTTATTAAGGATTAATACATCACCAACTTGTGGGTCATTTTTGTTTAAGGTTAAATTATGGTTAGCGTAAGTTAGGCTAACCATAAAAAATAATAAGTAGCATACTTTTTTCATAGGATTAATTTTTAATAGATTTATACCCGTTGGGTGAAATAGGATAAAACAAAAAAAGATATTGGATAAGATACTGAATTACAGTATCTTTAAGTCGCAAAACAACCCAATATCTTATGTCAAATATAGTAAAAAATTATTTTAAAGTTTTAGAAGTTGTAAGTTCTTTTCATATTGTTACACCCTCAGAATATCAGGTTGGCAGAAAAAGCAAAATGTCTGATATTGAAGTCGTTGCTCTAAGTTTGGCTGCTGAGTTTATGTCAATCGATAGCGAAAATCACCTTTTTAAGCTAATTGATGGGTCTCAAATTCCAAACCTAATAGAGAGAAGTCAGTTTAACAAACGAAGGAAAAAGTTTTTTTCATACACAAATCAAGTGCGCAGTTGTTTGTATTCAAGATTTACAGATTATGAAGACTACTTTATAATCGATAGTATGCCTCTTGAAATTTGCAAAAAAGCCAGACAAAACAGGGTTAAAATCTGCAAAGAAGATTTTCAAACAGCACCAGATAAGGGTTATTGTGCTTCTCAAGATACTTGGTATTACGGATATAAGCTTCACGGAGTTTGTACTGTTGACGGTGTCTTTAAGGCTATAGATATAACAAAGGCAAGTGTACACGATGTCCATTTACTCAAAGACCTGAAATATCAAATGACTGACTGTGTGCTTCTTGGTGACAGAGGATATTTGTCTGCAACAATTCAATTGGATTTGTTTGAAACAGCAAACATCAAACTGGAAACTCCGATGAGGAGCAACCAAAAAAACTATAGGTCACAGCCTTATATTTTTAGAAAATCAAGAAAAAGAATTGAAACACTTTTTTCACAACTATGTGATCAGTTTATGATTAGAAGAAATTACGCTAAGTCATTCCAGGGGTTTAAAACCAGAGTGTTAGCTAAGATTACAGCACTGACTTTAGTCCAGTTTATCAATAAGTTTATTTTTGATAGACCTTTAAACAATATTAAAACTCAAATAGTTTAATTTCACCCAACGGGTAGATTTATATAAAAATATAATATTGACTTTTAAGGTTCAAGTTCTTTAAGAAACATTAACTTTTCATGGTTTTTAATAGGTTTTTATGAAAGCCCTTGATTTTTGAGCTCCAAATTTTTAATACGTTAAAAGTCATGATTCATAACCTTTTTTTTAATGGGGTTGTTATTCAATTTTATGTAATTTTAATGACTGGAACCCACTTAAAATTAGTGTTGGAGTTTTTTTTAAACCCATATTTTTAACAATTAATTAAGATATGTGGATTAAAATGTGTTTTTTTATTGAGAATTAAAGATTGCTTTTATTGAAAGTTTTATTAGTATTGTCTTTGGAGAAATTTTAAATTATTTAAAAGCAAAAAAGATGAAGTTATTAGGAATAGGTTCAAGAATTAATCATTCAGAATATGGAAAAGGTGTGGTAACCAATGTTTCTTCAAAACATTATTGGGTGACGTTTATTGAAAATGGCTTGGAAACGATTGATTTAGATAGTGAATTTGAAATCATTGAAGCCGCTGAAAGCGATGTTGATACCGTTAGTTTTTTTGATGTAGAAAGAAGTTTAACAGAGATCCTTAAAAAGTGGAGCGATGTCACTGAAATTGTCCCTATTGCTGATAAATGGAAAGGCGGGAAGCTTATTTTAGAACCTGGTGACACAAGTTTAAAAGCAAGTGAAATTCCTGTAGATACTTTTTTTCATAAAATTACCATGGTGCGTGATAGATTGCGAGTTATGGAACAAAAAATTAACTCTAGTAATCTTGATGAACAAGAAAAAATTGACTTACAACAATATATTACAAGAAGTTATGGAAGTTTAACCACATTTAATGTGCTTTTTAAATTGAAAAACCAACAGTTTGTTGGGCAAAAATCAAGTTGATGTTTTTTAAGTCATTTCGACTACAAAGAGACATCACACAAAAAGCTAAAATTACAAATATAAGATCTCAAATTATGTGACCTCTCACCTACGTTCGAGGTGACAAATTATCTTTAACTTTTTTTCGCTTTTTAAAACCGAAAGAGTTTGTAATTGGATTTATTTATTCGTTTTAATATTAGTAATTTCAATCCCTAAAAACAAAATATTATGAAAGGTTGGCAGCTTAGCACCACTTTCTGTTGTCGTCCAGTGAGACCAAGAAGATTCCAGTCCTTTTAAGGGTAAAATAGACGTCCACATCTTAAAACTTTTAGGCATACCATTGTCTTCCAAAATCCATAAATAGGAATCTCCGGGCGTGGTTCCTCCTTTGCTGTAGGTTACTAATAATGCCTGATTTGGGCTATCATTTAGCTCAACAAGTTTTCTGATGGTACCGTTATCAAATATTTTATAGGGTGCAACCAACCAAAAGGAATCGTTGTTGAAATATGATTGGGCTTTTTCTATAATTTCTTTGCCCATATCACCTTCAATTTTAAAACCATGCACAAAGGCCTTATTTAAAGAGGCATCATTTAAATTAAGATCTACTTTATAGTCTTTCCAAAAAACAGAGCACATGTTTTTTGCTTTGTACCATTTGAAATGATGTGATTTTTTAAAGGTCCATTCTAAATAATCGGTGTTTTTATAGGCATCATAATTTAAAGCCTCTAGCATTTTATGGGCTAAGGCATCGGCATCTTTTCCTTGTTTTCCTTCTGGTAAATCTTCATTATATTTAAAAAACATAAAGGCAAAAAACAAGATACTGGGCAAAGTGAAAAACACCATGACACCAGTTATTATTTTAAAAGCTTTTTTTGTTTTCATCTGAATAGGTTTACAACCATGATTGGATTTTTTTATACCAATTCCGAGACTAAAATATTAAAATGTAATGATTTGATATAGAAATAGTTCTAAAAACCGACAGCCGTATCATCCCCTCGATAATCTGCACCGCCTTCTAACCGTTTATCGGATAAAACCATAATGCCATCAACCTTACCAATTACTGGAGAATTTTTTTCATCAATGAAATATCCCTTATTTTGAAGCGATTTAATTAGAATTTCATCAAAAGAGTTTGGTTCCATTTGAATTACATCTGGCAACCATTGATGGTGAAATCTTGGCGCATCAACTGCCTCTTGCATAGTCATATTAAACTCGTGTACATTTAAAATAGTTTGCAAAACCGAGGTTATAATGGTTGCGCCTCCTGGCGTTCCAACAGACATGAATAATTTACCTTTTTTTTCAACAATGGTTGGCGTCATAGAACTTAACATTCTTTTTTCTGGAGCAATACTATTAGCTTCGTCACCAATGAGACCAAACATATTTGGAACGCCAGGTTTGCTGCTAAAATCGTCCATTTCATTATTTAAGAAAAAACCAAGTTCAGAACAATATAGTTTTGAGCCATAGGCCCCATTTAAGGTGGTAGTAACAGAAACGGCGTTTCCAAATTGATCAATAATAGAGTAATGAGTAGTTTCTTTACTTTCAACCACTTCAATATTTCCATGCGAAACCATTGCTGAAGAGGTGGCTTTTTCAAAAGAAAAATCAGACATTCTTGATTTTAGATAAGCATTACTAATCAGTTCTTCTGAAGGTACGGAAACAAAATCTGGGTCACCCAAATAATAACTTCTGTCAGCGTATGCTCGTCTTTCTGCTTCTGTAATTATTTGGATGGCTTTCTCAGAATTATGGCCATGTTTTTGTAAATCAAAAGGCTCTATCATTTTCATAATCTGAGCCAAACAAATACCGCCACTTGAAGGTGGAGACATAGAGATTATTTTTAAATCATCATAAGTAAAAGTGATTGGAGTTCGCCATTTAGCTTTATAGTTTACTAAATCTTCCAAGGTAATAATTCCACCATTTTCTTGTAAAAATGTAACTAATATTTTAGCCGTTTCGCCCTTGTAGAATTCATCTTTACCATTTTTTAAAATGCGTTCTAAAGTTTTAGCTAAGGCAGGAAATTTTATAGTATCATTTTCTTTCCAGACCTTATAAAATATTAAAGAATCTTTATTCACTAAACGAAATTGGTCTAGGCTACGATTAAATCTATTGGCTTGACTTTTAGTAACAACCACACCTTTTTTAGCTAATGCAATGACGGGTTCAAGAATATCTTTCATGGGTAAGTTCCCAAATTTTTCATGAACCTCAAAAATTCCTGCAATACTTCCGGGAACTCCAACTGCCAAAGCTCCTAACGTACTTTTATTTGGAATTACTTCACCATTTTCATCTAAAAACATGTTTTTTGTTGCTGTTAAAGGGGCTTTTTCTCGGTAATCAATCCCACCTATGTCTCCATTGGCTTTTCTGTAAACCATAAAACCTCCGCCACCAAGATTTCCCGCAAATGGATATGAAACCGCCAAAGCCAATCCTGTTGCTGCCATGGCATCAAAAGCATTACCGCCTTTTTTTAAAATATCAGTTCCAATTTGTGATGCTTCTAAACGTGCTGAAACTACCATGCCATGTTCAGAAATTAAACCTCTTTTGCTACGATTTACAACTTCATTTTGTATAGAATTCTTGCATGAAAAACATAATGATATTAATACGAGAAAAGATAAAAATCGCTTCATTCTTGTGTGATTTTAAGTTCTATTTCTTTTAATTTATCTTTTGAAAATTGAATAAGTTCATCAAAAAAAAGGGTAAACTCATTTTCAAATTCTGAATAAAATTCTTCCAGTTCATTAACGGCTTCATTCATGCTCGATTTGTGTTTTGTTCGTCGGTTCATTCCATCTAAGGCTCTTGAAATACCTTCAATTGAAGCATAACTTACCAACCAATTATCAGCTATCATATAGGGCATCATTTTTTGAATTCGTAAGGGCAGAAGTTGATGATTTTTTTCTAGTGAATCATAAAAAGATTCAACATATTCTTCAAGTGGTATGATAGAATATTGGCTCCAGTTTTTGGCTAAAAAATGATCATAAAGCATGTCTACAATAATCCCAGAATAATGGCTGTATTTTTCATGAAGACGTTTTGTGCTTTTTCTAACCGTTGGATGCGAATCTGTAAACGTATCAATATGTCGGTGCAGCAAAACACCTATTTGAATCTCTTTGGGTTGCTTTTTATATTCTTTACCTTTAAAACCATCGGCAATAAAATTTCCAATGGTTACTAGTTCATGGTCTCCTGATAGATAAATATGTGCTAAATAATTCATTGGTGTAATTTACTAATTCAAAAAGGAAGATACGTATTTTGCCATTAAAATTATTCCGTTCAACATTTTTTAAAGTTTATTAAAATACATGCTGAAAAAAATATGTAGGTTTGTTAAAAATTACTTTTAAATATGACATTAATAAAATCAATTTCAGGAATTAGAGGCACCATTGGAGGACAGGTAGGAGATAACTTAACACCAATTGATGCCGTTAAATTTGCATCGGCATATGGTTGTTGGATTAAACAACAACGAGCTAAAGACCATTACAAAGTGGTTGTTGGTAGAGATGCTAGAATTTCTGGTGAAATGATTCAGAATTTAGTCATGAACACCTTGGTAGGACTTGGTATTCATGTGGTTGATTTAGGGCTTTCTACTACGCCAACGGTTGAATTAGCAGTGCCTATGGAACATGCCGATGGTGGTATTATACTCACCGCAAGCCATAATCCAAAACAATGGAATGCTTTAAAGCTTTTAAATGCTGAAGGCGAATTTTTAAACGATGTAGAAGGTGCTAAAATTTTGGAGATTGCAGAAAGTGATGCGATGGTATTTTCAGAAGTAGATAATCTGGGTAAAATAACTAAAAACAAAGCTTACATAGATTTACACATTATTGAAGTGTTAGATTTACAGCTTGTGAATGTAAAAGCTATTGAAGAAGCTCGTTTTAAAGTGGTGGTTGACGGTGTAAATTCTACGGGAGGCATTGCTATTCCTTTACTTTTGGAGCGATTGGGCGTACAGGTTGTTAAATTGTATTGCGAACCTAATGGCCAGTTTCCTCACAATCCAGAGCCTTTAAAAGAGCATTTAACAGATTTATCTGAAGCGGTTAAAAAACATCAAGCCGATTTTGGTATTGTGGTAGATCCTGATGTAGATAGATTGGCTTTTATTGATGAAAATGGTGAGATGTTTGGTGAAGAATACACCTTAGTAGCTTGTGCCGACTATGTATTGAGCAGAACACCTGGAAACACGGTTAGCAATATGAGTTCAACCAGAGCCTTGCGAGATGTTACCGAAAAACATGGCGGCAAGTATGAAGCTAGTGCCGTTGGTGAAGTGAATGTGGTTAAATTGATGAAAAAAAATAACGTAGTGATTGGTGGCGAAGGCAATGGCGGTATTATTTATCCGGAATCTCATTATGGTAGAGATGCTTTGGTTGGCGTGGCCTTATTTTTAAGTTTGTTAGCTGATAAAAACATGAAAGTAAGCGAGTTAAGAAAAACGTATCCTAACTATTTTATGAGTAAAAAGAAAATTGAATTAACGCCTGGTTTAGATGTAGACGGTATTTTAAAAGACATTGAAAAGCGTTATCAAAATGAGCCATTAACTACCATTGATGGTGTTAAAATAGATTTTTCCGAAAGTTGGGTGCATTTACGTAAAAGCAATACCGAACCCATTATTAGAATCTATACGGAGGCCAAATCACAGCAAGAAGCAGATGAATTAGCAGATAAATTCATAAAAGAAATCAGCCAAATTAAACTTTAGGAAATGAAGCATAAAAGAAATGTTGAAATATTATGGTTTTTTATTAAAGATAAATCAAAGAAAAATTGGCTTCAAATAATTAAAGAGTTAACATCCCAATTTATTTCTCAAAGGAAAATCCCAGTTAACTACATTACAAATTTACTCTATAGAAAGGAAATCACTAATATTGAAGATTACCTGAATTTAAACGAAAATAACACATTATTATCGTGGTCTTATTCACACGCAAAAGACGAAATAGGCTTGGTAGAGAACAAGCTATTATTTAATGATTTAATGCTGAAAAACAATATTTCTACGCCTAAAATCATCTTTTATAATTCAAAAAACTCGTTTTATTATAACCATGAAATTTTAAACATTGATTCAAAAAAAAGCTTTTTATTTTTTTTAGGTAATGTTTTCAAAAATGAAGAAACAGATCGTATTTTTTGCAAACCTATTGATGGTTCAATGGGGAAAAATATATTTATTCTAGAAAAGAATAAATATAAAAACTTAAGTGAAAATGTCGTAAACATGATAATAACGGAATCATTTATATTCCAGGAAGTTGTTTTACAACATGAAATTCTAAAGAAAATTAACGATTCTAGTTTAAATACATTAAGAGTAGTTACCTACAAAAATAAAGAAAATATCGTTGAAGTTTTATCGGGATTTATTAGATTAGGCAGAAAAGGTGCCATTGTTGACAATGCTCATGCGGGGGGCATTGTAGTTTCTTTTAACAAATATTCTGGGAAAATGCGTCCTATGGGATTGCAATTGATTGATAATGGAGGTGGTATCTTTTATCATCACCCTGACTCCTCTATAGTTTTTGAAGATTATCAAATTCCTTATTATTCCGAAGTTATAGATGTTGTGTCAAAAGCTTCTAGGTTTTTAAAATTCCCTTTACTTGGCTGGGATGTTGCCATTACTCCTAATGGCCCAACCATTGTAGAGGTCAATCATAATTTTCATTTGTTCTTATCTGACAGAATGGAAAATGGATTTAAAAGAATTCCTAGTGTAAAAAAAATATTGGAACAAATACATCAAAAAAATATTTAACTATTTTTAGCATGCTTCCACCGTTTATGGGTCCAGAAATAATATTCAGGCGCATTATAAATTTGTTTTTCAACCTCTCTATTAAAAGCCTCTGTTAATTGGTAGTCTTTAAAGGTTTTTGGGTTTTCTGCCAATACAATAATTTCGGCTTCATAAAAGCCACGTTTTACCTTGTTTACTTTTAAATAAGCTATGGTAAAATCCAGTTTTTTTGCCAAACGCTCTGCACCTATAAACGTGGGGACTTTAATCCCCATAAAATTACTCCAATAAACATCTTTAGTTAATCTTGGAGATTGGTCACTAATAAATGCCGTTAAACTTTTTATGCCTTTGCGCTCATTATTATGGATAACATAAGGGATTTCTTTGGTGCTTATAAGCGAGGTATTAAATTTAGAGCGAATATCCCTTACCAATTTATCAAAATACTTGTTGGCCAATTTTTTATAAACACCATAACCACTAAATTTTATATAATTTTGAATGGCAATAGACCATTCCCAACTGGCATAATGTCCGTACATTAAAATAATACTTTTGTTTAAAGATTCCAATCTTTTTAGTTCTTCAATATTCAATATTTTAAAGCGTTCATCCAATTCTTTTTTAGAAATGCTCAGGGTTTTTATCATTTCTAAAAACATATCACATAAATGATGATAAAATCGTTTCCTGATAAGCTTCCGTTCTAACTCGCTTTTATTTGGAAACACAAGTTTTAAATTATGGTCAACCACTTTTTTTCTATAACCTATAACGTAGTAAAGAAGCACATAAACACCATCTGAAATAAGGTAAAGAATCCTAAAAGGTAATATAGAAATAAACCATAAAAACGGATAAACTAGAATGAAAACAAGAAATTGCATGAATTAATTTTAAATTTGCACTAACAAACCGGTATAAAATTTTATTTGCAAATATATACAAACAGCATGAGAAATTTTATCAGTAGCTTACCTGTGACCTAATTATCAAATAATTTTTTCACAGGAAATATATGTTATAAATTATTTAAACTTTAAACCTTATGGGTCAATTAGATTTAGTAACCATCATCATCATTGCTGCCAATGTGATTATTTCGTACAAAGGTTTTATCGACTTTGGTTTTTTTGAAAAATATAAATTTAGTATTGGAGCCATAAGCAGAGGCGAGCAGTTTAGGCTATTTAGCTCCGGATTTTTGCATGTAGACAATGCACATTTGTTTTTTAACATGTTTTCGTTATACTTTTTTGCCGATGTAGTTATAGGCTATTTAGGCATTTTTAGCTTTGTAATCATTTACATTGGAAGCTTATTATTAGGCAGTTTGTTATCGCTTTATTTTCATAAACACGAATATCATTATACGGCTGTTGGTGCCAGTGGCGCTGTTATGGGCATTATTTATTCGGCCATTTTATTGCAACCGGGCATGAGCTTGACTTTTTTTATGATTCCAATTCCAATTCCAGCCTACATTTTTGGAATAGGTTATTTGCTTTATTCTATTTACGGCATGAAAACCAAAATGGGAAATATTGGTCATGATGCCCATTTTGGAGGTGCAATTGGAGGTTATATCATAACATTAATGTTAGCGCCTCAATTGTTTAAAATAAACTTGCTCATGATAATTTTATTGGCATTACCCATTATATTGCTTTTGGTTTTAAAGAAACTGGGAAAAATGTAAATATCCACAGATATTTAGAATTCACTTCATTTTTAAGTAATAAAAGATTTTTGTGGCATAGCAATTGAATTTATTAATTGAAAAGGCAACCATTAAATTTAATAAATTACTGACATTCAGTATTATAAAAATTAAAATAAGAATAATAAAAAATAGTCAATAGTTATTTTGTGACAGATTGGCTCAAAATCATATATGAAAAAATCAAATTTTATAAGTCTTGACAGTTTGTCATTTCAGGAGTTCGATGAAAATTCAGAACTCATTCCATTAATGACTCCTGAAGATGAAGAAGAAATAAATAACGAAAATTTACCAGAAACCTTACCCATATTACCCTTAAGAAATACGGTTCTTTTTCCAGGAGTAGTCATTCCAATAACCGCTGGTAGAGATAAATCCATTAAATTGATTAATGATGCCAATAATGGAAACAAGGTTATTGGCGTAGTCTCTCAAAAAGATGAATCTATTGAAGATCCATCGGCAAAAGATATCCATGAAACTGGAACGGTTGCCAGAATTTTAAGGGTTCTTAAAATGCCCGATGGCAATGTAACGGTTATCATTCAAGGAAAAAAACGTTTTAAAGTCGCTGAGGTTATTACAGAAGCACCTTATATGAATGCTACCATACGAGAAATTCCTGAGGCAAGACCGGCTATTAGCAATAAAGAGTTTGTTGCCATTATTGAATCTATTAAAGACTTGGCACTTCAAATTATTAAGGATAGTCCAAACATTCCAAGCGAAGCTTCTTTTGCTATAAAAAACATTGAAAGCAATTCTTTTTTGATAAATTTTGTCTCTTCAAACATGAATCTTTCTGTTGCAGAAAAACAAAGTCTTTTAGAGATAAACGACTTAAAAAAGCGTGCCTTAGCAACCCTAAAGTTTATGAATATCGAGTTCCAAAAATTGGAACTTAAAAATGATATTCAGTCTAAGGTACATATGGACATGAGCCAGCAACAACGCGAATATTTCTTGCATCAGCAAATGAAAACCATTCAGGAAGAATTAGGAGGTGTAAGCCATGATGAAGAGATTGAAGAAATGCGAGAAAGATCTCAAACTAAAAAGTGGGATGAAAAAGTAGCAAAGCATTTTGAAAAGGAACTATCCAAAATGCAGCGTATGAATCCTCAAGTGGCCGAATATTCCATCCAAAGAAATTATCTCGATTTATTTCTAGATTTACCTTGGAATGAATTTAGTGCTGATAAATTTGATTTAAAACGAGCTCGTAAAATTTTAGACAGAGACCATTTTGGTCTTGAAGATGTTAAAAAAAGAATTATTGAGCATTTAGCAGTTTTAAAGCTTCGTAACGATATGAAGTCGCCTATTTTATGCTTATACGGTCCGCCTGGTGTTGGTAAAACATCGCTTGGTAAATCTATTGCTGAGGCTTTGGGCAGAGAGTATGTGCGCATGTCTTTGGGTGGTTTGCGCGACGAGGCAGAAATAAGAGGTCATAGAAAAACCTACATAGGTGCTATGCCAGGAAGAATTGTACAAAGTTTAAAAAAAGCTGGTACATCAAATCCTGTGTTTGTGTTAGACGAAATCGATAAATTGTCTAACTCACATCAAGGCGACCCTTCATCGGCCATGCTTGAAGTCCTCGATCCTGAACAAAACAATGATTTTTATGATAATTTTTTAGAGATGGGTTACGACTTATCTAAAGTTATGTTTATTGCCACTTGTAATAGCCTGTCAACCATTCAACCGGCATTGCTGGATAGAATGGAAATCATTAATGTAACAGGCTATACTATTGAAGAAAAGGTAGAGATAGCAAAGCGCCATTTATTACCTAAGCAATTAAAAGAACATGGCTTATCTGATGAACATTTAAAAATAGCAAAGCCTCAATTAGAAAAAATTGTAGAAGGTTATACACGAGAGTCTGGTGTTCGTAGTTTAGAAAAGCAAATAGCTAAAATGGTACGATATGCCGCTAAGAATATAGCCATGGAAGAAGCTTATAACATCAAAATATCCAATGACGATATTATAGAAGTTTTAGGCGGACCAAAAATGGAGCGGGATAAATATGAAAACAACTATGTAGCAGGTGTTGTTACTGGTTTGGCTTGGACACGTGTTGGTGGCGATATTCTTTTTATTGAATCCATCTTATCAAAGGGAAAAGGAACCTTAACCATTACAGGCAACTTAGGAACAGTCATGAAAGAATCTGCAACCATTGCCATGGAATATATAAAATCAAATGCTGAAGAATTTGGAATTGATCCAAAAGTCTTTGAGTCCTACAATGTTCATATTCACGTACCTGAAGGCGCAACACCAAAAGATGGCCCAAGTGCAGGTGTTACCATGTTAACATCATTGGTGTCCTTATTTACACAAAGAAAGGTCAAGAAAAGTCTAGCTATGACTGGTGAGATTACATTAAGAGGTAAGGTTTTACCTGTAGGTGGTATTAAAGAAAAGATTTTAGCAGCAAAAAGAGCTAGAATAAAAGAGATTTTATTATGTGAAGATAATAGACGTGATATTGAGGAAATTAAACCAGACTATTTATCAGGATTAACGTTCCATTATGTAACTGATATGAGTGATGTGATAAAAATTGCTATCACCAGTCAAAAAGTTAAAAACGCAAAGAAACTATAAATTTAAAACCTCGTTTAAGTTCGAGGTTTTTTTATGATTTAAAATATTTCCAAGCGGCATTCGTTCTAAGATAGATTTAGTTACTTTGTAATTTATATGCTGAAGAAAATTATCACTGGTTTTTGTTTTATTATTAGTGTTGTAACCATAGCGCAAGTTGGAGGCGAAAGTACCTATCAATTTTTAAATTTAGTTTCATCACCTCGTCAAGCAGCACTTGGTGGTAAAGTATTAACCAATGTGGATTTTGATGTAGCCCAAGGTCTTTATAATCCAGCAACCATCAATGTAGAAATGGATAACCAATTTGCCTTAAATTACACGAGTTATTTGGGAGGCATAAGCTATGGAACTGCTGCATATGCTTATACAGTTGACAGACGTACACAAACTTTTCATGCAGGTATTACCTATATAAATTATGGCACTTTTGATGGCTTTGATGAAAACGGAGTCTCTACCGGAACTTTTACAGGTAATGAAGCTGCCTTATCCTTTGGATACGCATTGCAACTAGGATATAGTGATTTTTATTTTGGGGCTAATGTTAAGTTCATCACTTCTAAATTAGAGCAGTACAATTCAATTGGGATTGCATCAGATTTAGGATTGCTTTATATCAATGATTATTTAGATTTTCATGCTGCTTTGGTAATTAGAAATTTTGGAACCCAAATTACAACCTATGCCGGTTTACAAGAAGATTTGCCTTTTGAAATAGATTTTGGTATGTCGCAGCGTTTAGAAAATGTTCCCATTCGATGGCATATAACCTTAGAAAATTTACAGGAATGGCCCATAGCGGTTTCAAATCCTGCGCGAGTAACAACCGATTTATCAGGAAATCAAACCCCCGAAAAAGTTGGGTTTTTAGGTAAAGTTATAAGACATACCATCTTAGGTGCCGAATTATTTCCAGAAAGTGGCTTTAATATTCGTTTAGGTTATAACTTTAGAAGAGCAGAAGAACTGCGCATTGTTGATCAAAGAAATTTCTCGGGCTTGTCGGCTGGTTTTTCAATTAAATTAAATAAAATGAGATTTAGCTATACACACGCAAAATATACCAGTGCGGCCAATTCAAACTTTTTTGGATTACAAATAGATTTAAAATAATGAGTTAAAAGTTAAGAGTTAATTTTGCTAACAGCTAACAGCTAACAACTAACAGCTAACAGCTAACAGCTAACAACTAACAGCTAACAACTAACAACTAACAACTAACAGCTAACAGCTAACAGCTAACAACTAACAGCTAACAACTAACAGCTAACAACTAACAACTAACAGCTAACAGCAAACAACTAACACCCAATGACCAAAATAACCATTGCCATAGACGGCTATTCATCAACAGGAAAAAGCACAGTAGCTAAACAACTTGCCAAGCATTTAGGGTATGTTTATATAGATTCTGGTGCAATGTACAGAGCGGTAACGTATTATGCCATGAGCCAAGGGTTGATTGATAAAGAACATTTCAACAGCGAGAAACTCATATCAAAACTTAAGGATGTGGTTATAAATTTTGTATTTAATAAAGCGTTAGGGTTTGCCGAAGTATATTTAAATGGTATTAATATTGAAAAAGAGATAAGAACTTTAGAAGTCTCTAATTATGTAAGTAAAGTTTCTGCCATATCCGAGGTAAGAATCCAATTAGTGAAACAGCAACAAAACATGGGAAAAGATAAAGGCATTGTTATGGACGGGCGCGATATTGGTACAGTGGTATTTCCTCATGCAGAATTAAAATTTTTTATGACTGCTACGGCAGAAACCAGAGCTTTAAGACGTTATGATGAACTCAAAAAGAAGGACAACAACGTGTCTTTTAAAGAGGTTTTAAAAAATGTTCAAGAACGTGATTATTTAGATTCTACCAGAGAAGATTCGCCACTATACAAAGCAGATGATGCCATAGAAATTGATAATTCAAACCTGTCTGTAGAAGCTCAATTTACATGCTTACTTAAACTAGTGAACGATAAATTAAAACAACAGTAGAACTCAACCATTAAGTTAACGAACTGAACTAGTTTTTATTAAAAATAAAATCGTCAAACGAGTAGGGTAAAAGTGTGGTTTGACCTTGATAGTGATGCTGAAATTAATTGGTAATGATTTGTATGTCACAAAACATAAAAACATAATTGTTTTTTGAAATGAAAAACATAAAAAAAGAGTCAAAAGGTTTGGCAACTTTAAACTTTTTTTGATATTATTTTGTTTGGAAATCTCTATTTATTTCAAAGTCAAAATACCTATATTAGCGCAGGCACATAACTAATAATCAAATTACCTGAATGCTTTTTTCTATTCTCATAGCCAATTACAATAATGGTCATTTTTTTTATGATTGTTTTCAAAGTATTGTAAACCAAACTTACGCTAATTGGGAAGTTATTATTGTTGATGATGCCTCTACGGATGATTCTGTTGCTGTAATTCAGGATTTGATAAAAGATGACAATAGGTTTAAGCTATTTCAAAACACTAAAAATCGTGGGTGTGGCTATACAAAGCATAGGTGTGCAACATTGGCACACGGTGAAGTTCTTGGTTTTTTAGATTCTGACGATGCTTTATACCCACAGGCAATAACAGTTATGATTGATGCCCACCAATTAAATATTAATGCAGCTATAATTACTTCAAAATACGAATTTGTTGATTTAGAAATGAATTTTACAAAACATAGTCTTTATGGTAGTAATATACCAAAAGGAAAATCATATTTAACATACGGGAATGGTGCCCTAACACATTTTGCAACCTTTAAAAATGATAAATATAAACAATCAGGAGGTATTAATCCGATTATGAAGCGGGCTGTAGACCAAGATTTATATTATATACTTGAAGAACAAGGAAGTCATGTATTCTTAGAAAAGGTTTTGTATTGTTATAGAGTTCACCAAAATAGTATATCGAATAATGAAAACCTTTTTAAAGCCGAATACTGGCATTTTTACGCCATGCTAAATGCTTATAAAAGACGAAAAAAAAATCAAATTGAAATTGATAATTTTTCAAAAAAACATATAAATGAATATGCTTCAAATTATTTTTTAGGAAGATTTGAAAGATTAAAACATACCAATAAAAAGGGTGCTCAATTTTATTTTTTGTATAAAGCTTTTATAACAAATCCATTTCATAGGTTTACATTCAAAATTAAAAGTTTAATAGTTTTAATTCTAGGTAGAATATGAAAAATGCACCTCTTATTTCAGTAGTTCTGCCTGTTTATAATGTAGCCCCATATATAAAAGAGGCTCTTGATTCTGTATTAAACCAAACCATACAGGATTTTGAAATAATTGTTATTGATGATTGCTCGACTGACAATACATTAGAGGTAATAGAGTCTATTAAAGATGTTAGAATCAGAATTATTAAAAAACCTGAAAATAAAGGATTAATTGATAGTTTAAACATTGGGTTTAGCGAAGCCAAAGGCAAATATATTGCTAGAATGGATGGCGATGATTTAAATACACCAGATAGGTTTGAAAAGCAATTACATATACTTCAAAATAAATCAGAAATTACAGCCTGCGGGTGTTGGCTACAATGCTTTGATGCTAGCAATAAAATTATTAAGCATAAGCAGCATCATAAAGAAATTCAAGCGCAATTGCTATTAAGTAATTCAATGAGTTTAGGCGCTACTATGTTAAAAACGAATGCTTATACAAGATTTAAATTTGATGATACTAAAGCGCATGCCGAAGATTATGATTTTTGGGCAAAAACAGCTTGGGATAGCAACTTATATAATATTCAAGAAACTTTATACCATTACAGAACTCATGAAACTCAAGTTTCTAGTTTGCATAATGATTTTCAAAAGATTCAAGATGTTGATATAAAATTAAGTCTTTATCATAAAATTAATTACAATAAAATTGAGTTTTCAGATGTATTTATAAAAAAAATGTTGTTTTCAACTAGTGAAATATCAGTAGATGAATGCAAACTATTTTTTAGATGGTTGAATCAATTGATACAGATTAACAAAAAACAAAAAGTTTTTGGCTATAAAGAACTTTCAGAAGTAATAGATTTTTTAAAAAGAAAATTAGTATTCGATTTATTCTTTACAAATACTAGAGAAGGAATTGATTATAATAAGAGAAAATTGATTTTGAATAGTTTGCCTTTTAAAGAAAAACTATTTGTTGTTTTAAAAAAGGTAAAAGAAAGAGGATCAATCATAAAAAAAAGTAAAAAATCAAAATAAGTTTAATACAATTGTGAATTTAGATAACAAAAATATTTTATTAATTTTTCAAGGTGGAAATTTAGGAGGAGCAGAGCGACAGGCTTTTGGATTAGCTAAATTTCTTGTAGCTAAAAAAAACTGTAAAGTTGATATTCTTTTTGTGCTTTCTAACACCAAATCAGAAGAGTTTAAAACAGTTCTAGAGAATTCGCATATTAATAAAACATTCTTTTTTGGTGAACCATATTTATTTTTAAAACGAGAAGTTTCCATAAAAAATTTAAAAAGGCTAAAATGGTCGTTGCAGTATTTATTAAAGCTAAGAAAAGGTTTAATAAACTCAAAGTATGATGTAATTATTCCTTTTCAAAATACACCATCTAAAATAGCTTATTATTTATATAAACTATTGCCAACTGTTAAATATACCTTTTGGCATCAACTAGGGTTAGATATTTTAAAACATGACCAATTTGAAAGTATAGCTGTTAATAATATGCCATGTATTATTGGAAATGCAGAAAATTGTCTTGATATTTTTAGACTTGATTACAAAGTAAACCAATACAAACTAAATCTCCTTCCACAATATTTAAGTTTGCAAAAACAAAGCAGGAACAAAATAGAGATAAAAGAAACTTTTAATATTTTGAAAGACAAATTCGTTTTCGGAATGATTGCTCATTTTAAGAGTTTTAAATATCATGATTTACTATTAAAAACATTCAAAAAAGTACATAGCAATCATCCAAATACGCATCTAATTCTTATGGGGAATAAAGATAATGATGAAGGTACTTTGAGTATTTTTAATGATTTGAAAATGACTATAAACCAAGATAATTTAAATTCAAGTGTTACTTTATTGAGTAATGAAGATGTAACAAATGTTTTAAATATACTAGATGTGGGAGTTTTATTGTCTTTAATAGAAGGTACACCTAATGTGGTTATGGAATATATGTTATATGGTTTACCAGTAATTTGCTCAAACCATCCAGGATGCGTTGCTTTGTTAAAAGATTCTAAACTTTTGGTTAATAATAACGAAGATGACATTTATGAAGCTATGAAGAAGGTTATAACCTCTAAGTCTTTATATGAAAAGGAATCTTATTCTAATTTAGAACTAATCAAGAATTATAATGTTGAAAGTTATGTTGAAAGTCTTGAGGTTATTTTAAATAAAAGTTTTAAGTAAATGCCTAATAATAGCAATCATCTTATAAGTATTGTTTTACCATGTTATAATGGAGAGAAACATGTTGCATCTGCAATTAAAAGCTGTCTAAACCAAACACATAAAAACTTTGAACTAATTATTGTAAACGATTGCTCAACTGATAAAACCTTAGACATCGTAAATCTATTTGCTGAAAAGGATAAAAGAATTAAAATAATAAATAACGGAATAAATAAAAAATTGCCATCAAGTTTAAATATTGGGCATAAGCAAGCAAAAGGTGAGTTTATTACATGGACATCAGATGATAATGTTTTAAAAACCAATTTTTTAGAAAAATTATTAAACGGAATTATTGAAAAAAATGTTGATATAATTTATTCAAATTATGATGTTATAAGTGAAGAGGGTAATTTAAAACGAATTCATAAAACAGGACCCACAGAACATATTTTATTTGGTAATAAAATTGGAGCTTCATTTCTTTATAAAAAAGAGATGTTTTATGAATTGAGTGGCTATGATGAATCTCTTTTTTTATTAGAGGATTATGACTTTTGGTTAAGAGCTAGTATGACCTTCAAATTACATCATTTAGATATGGTTTTATATCAGTATAGATTACATCCGGAAAGTTTAACAGCTAATATTGATTTAAAAAAAGATGCAAAAACAAAACACAGAAGAGGTGCGATAAATATGTTTAACAAATTAGCGATTGAATTATCTTGGAAAACTGAAACAATTAATTTTTTAACAAACCATTTTTTGAATAAACCTTTAAATGTGATTGATTATTTAAGACATAAACAAAAAATTAAAAATGACATTTTATCATTTAATTCAAAAAATTTAAATGATAAAGAGATAATTGAAGGATTAAATTCTTTATTAAGAAGCCATTTATTATCAGATCATTGTAATCAAAATTTAAAAACTCTTTATCAGGTTTTTAAAACTGAAAAACAACTTTTATTGCATCCTACATTTAGTAAAAAAACTACTTTTAACTATATTTTAAAAAGTTTGTTTAATTAGTATGAATAACTCTCATCAATTAGTCAGTATTATTATGGCAACCTATAATAGGGCGCATTTTATTATTGAAGCATTGCAATCTATTGAAAATCAAAGTTATAAAAATTGGGAGTGTTTAATTATTGACGATGGAAGTTCAGATAATACTTTTGAAACTGTAAAGCCAATATTAGAAAACGATTCAAGATTTCGGTATTTAAAACGACCTAATAATTTTATAAAGGGACTTCCTGGATCAAGAAATTATGGCTTATATATGACAAAAGGAGATTATATTATTTTTTTTGATGATGATGATATTGTGCATCCGTTATGCTTAGAAATTAGTTTGTCTGCTTTTAAGAACATTCAAAATTTATCTTTTTGTAATTTTAAGAAAGAAGCTTTTTTAGGTAATTTTAATTATGATTCAATTAATAGTAGTAATGAATCTAATTTAGAAGTAAGCAATGATGATTTATTAGAAAATGTGATTACACAAAAAATCCCTTTTGCATCATGTACAGTTTTATGGAAAAGAGAATGTTTTAAAGAAAATGTTTTTAATGAAGGTTTGATGTATGCCGAAGAGTGGGAATGTTATCAGCGTATACTTAGTCATAAACCTAAAGGAGCTCTTATAGATAAGGTATTATACTATAATAGAAAACACGACAAATCAAACACAGGGGAGTTTTGGAAAGGGGATGATATTCGAGTGGCTTCAAAAAAAACGGCGATTCAGTTAGTTGTAAATAACCTATATAAAAAAGACCTGTTAACACCTTATTTGTTTAAATACTTAGTAAATTATGCTATTTCGTTTAGAGATTTTAAATTAGTAAAAAGCATTCTTAAAATCACAAAGCCAAAAATAAAACTGAAATTATTTTATATAATAAAATATTATTTATTTCCTTTTTGGGTTTTTTATAAGAAAATAATAAAATATAAATAGTGAAATTACTTATTTGTTTTGGTACACGCCCGGAGGCTATTAAAATGGCACCCATATGCTTAGAGTTAACAAAAAGACACATAGCTTTTAAACTCTGTGTAACGGCACAGCATAGGCAAATGTTGGATCAAGTGTTAGGCTTTTTTCAATTAGTAACAGATTATGATTTAAACGTGATGCAACCTAATCAAAGCTTGAATATGCTAAGTTCAAGAATATTGTCTGAAATGGATACTATACTAGAAAAAGAAGATTTTGATTTGGTTTTGGTGCATGGTGATACGACCACATCAACCATGGTGGCTTTAGCGGCATTTCATAGAAATTGCAAAGTTGCACATATAGAAGCGGGCTTGAGAACCTATAATAAACAATCGCCATTTCCTGAAGAACTAAACAGACAATTAACGGGCAAAATTTCAGATATCCACTTTGCGCCCACAGAAAAAGCAAAACAGAATCTTTTAAAAGAATATATAAACGAAAACAATATCATTATTACAGGTAACACCGTTATTGATGCCCTGCACATTACCTTAGATAAAATAAAAAAGGGTTACAGCAATACTTCTATTGAATATTTAAAAGCAACCATAAACTTTAACAAGCAAGTTGTTTTAGTAACGGGACATAGAAGAGAAAGTTTTGGAACTGGTTTTGAGAATGTATGTGAAGCCATTTTAGAAATTTCAAAAAAACACGATGTTGAAATTGTGTATCCAGTACATTTAAACCCGCATGTTCAAAACGTGGTTTATGAAAAGCTTTCTGGGATTAATAACATTCATTTAATAGCACCTTTAGATTATCCTTCATTTATGTGGCTAATGAGTAAGTCCGTTTTAATAATCTCTGATTCAGGAGGTATTCAAGAAGAAGCACCTTCTTTAAATATTCCTGTATTAGTGACTAGGGAAACCACCGAACGAGAAGAAGGTATCATATCAGGATGCTCTATTTTAGTAGGTACTCATACCAAAAAAATCATTCAAGAAGCAAATAGAACTTTAGCTATAGATGGCACAAAAAATAAAATGATTAACCCGTATGGTGATGGTTTTGCAGCCTTTAAAATAGTTGATTTTGTTCAAAAAAATAGTTGGGTTAATGACTAAACAAATCCTCATAGTTGCAGATTCTATTGATGTAAACGATAGCAGTGGTTCCAAAGCCAATATAGCGTTAATCAAAAATTTATCCGCTATTGGGTATCAAGTAACCGTTTTACATTACACACAAAAAAATATTCAAATACCGTGGGTGACGTGTATTCCAATAATAGAAAAAAAATATACACCATTATATTTTTTAAGTAGAACACAGCGAGTCATTCAACGTTATTTTAAAATAAACTTAGCAAAATATTTGGAAGCCATTTTCGGTTTTTCCTTTACTTTTTTTAATGATGTAAATAGTATTAAAGGGGCGTTGAAAAAACTCGATATTTCAAAATTTGATTTGATATTGACATTAAGTAAAGGCGCAAGTTTTAGACCGCATTATGCAGTAAACAAACTACCAATTTTACATAAAAAATGGATGGCATACATACACGATCCTTATCCCATGAGTTGTTATCCGAAACCATATCAGTGGAATGAACCTGGACATAAACAAAAACGTCTTTTTTTTAAAAAAGTCTCAAAAAATGCCAAATATTCAGCATTTCCGAGTGTGTTGTTACAAGAATGGATGGGCAATTACTTTCCTAATTTTATTAAAACGGGAATAATTATACCGCACCAAAACTTTGAAGAAGAATTAATAAGTTTGGAAGTGCCAAGTTATTTTGACAGTGAAAAGTTTAATGTGCTACATGCGGGAAATTTAATGAAACAACGCCATCCAGAAGGATTAATAAGAGGTTTTAAATTATTTCTTGAGAAGAATCCTGAAGCAAAAAATGATTCTAAACTCATGTTGTTGGGAAATGCATTCTATCACGAGGATCTTATTAAAGCGTTCGCTATTGATTTACCTCAGTTATACATAAAACTGGCAAACATGCCTTTTAATGAGGTGCATTGGTTGCAAAAGCAAGTGTCAGTAAATATTATTTTAGAAGCTAATTCAGAGATAAGTCCGTTTTTGCCGGGCAAATTTCCACATTGCATAATGGCTAATAAACCGATATTACATTTAGGCCCTAAAAATAGTGAAACGAAGCGTTTGCTTGGTGAAGATTATCAGTATTGGTGTGAAATACATGATGTTCTTGCTATTTCTGAAATACTTCAAATACTTTATGCTATATGGAAAAAAAACAATAATGCACTTATTTTGAATCGATCTGATTTGGAAGTGTATGTAGGAGAAGTATATTTAAAAGAACAACTCGAAAAGGTTTTTGGGCATGTCTAAATTCTCCGTTTTGATAACTACTAAAAACCGACTTGAATATTTGAAATTTACACTTCAAAAATTGGATAGTCTAATAAATAGAGTCGATGTGGAATGTATCATTTGTGATGATGGATCAACAGATGGTACCTATGGTTATATAAAAGAAAATTTCCCAAGTATTCAATTAATTAGACACAAAAAGTCTCGAGGACTAATAGCAAGTAGAAATGAGTTACTTCATTTAACAAAAGCAACATATGCCATTACTTTAGATGACGATGCTCATATAGTGTCCCAAAATCCATTAGAAATTATAGAAACTTTTTTTGAATCAAATAAAAAATGTGCGGTTATGGCTTTCAGGATTTTTTGGGGAAAGGATTTACCGGAAAATGTAAGTCACAATTTAGAAAACACTCAAGTAAAAGGATTTGTAGGATGTGGTCACGCTTGGAATATGCAGGCATGGAATGATATACCAAATTATCCTAATTGGTTTATGTTTTATGGGGAAGAAGATTTTGCATCGTATCATTTATTTAAAAAGAAATGGCAAGTACATTTTGTGCCCAATATATTAGTTCATCATCGTGTAGATATCAAAAAAAGAAAAAAGAATCCGGATTATCAAACCCGTTTAAGACGTTCGTTGCGGTCGGGTTGGTATTTATATGTTTTGTTTTATCCATGGCAAGTCATTCCTAGAAAGTTTCTTTATACCTTGTGGATTCAGTTTAAAAGCAAAGTTTTTAAGGGAGATTTTAAGGCTTTTTTAGCCATTATTTTAGCACTTTGCGATGTTGTAATAAATATACCAAGATTAATGATTCATGCCAATAGATTTTCAAAAAAAGAGTTTTTAGAATATTCAAAACAACCCAATACAATCATATATTGGACATCTAAATAATTAAATGTAGTATGTTAAATAAACTGAAAGAGAAATTTTCTTATCAAAAGAAGCTTAAAATAATATACAAGTGTAGGCAATTTAAAGCTTTTTTATATCCTTTCAATGTATCTAAAATTGCAACAATTCATAAAACTGATAAGTTTGGATATCATTTTTACACGCCACATTATCAAACTCATTTTAAAAAGTATAAATTCAAGAGAAATAATATTTTAGAAATTGGAGTTGGAGGGTATAAAGATCCTTTTATTGGAGGAAATTCCTTAAGAATGTGGAAATCATATTTTCCGTTTTCCAAAATATATTCCATAGATATTTATGATAAATCATTTCTACAAGAATCTAGAATTAAGATTTTTAAAGGTAGTCAGGTAGATTTTGAATTTTTAGACTATGTAACTAAAAAAACTGGAGATTTTGATATTATTATTGACGATGGTAGTCATATAAATGAGCATGTCATCGAGACCTTTGAATACCTTTTTCCTAAACTTAAAAAAGGAGGTATTTATGTAGTTGAAGACACTCAAACTTCGTATTGGGAAGAAAACTATGGTGGTGATTCCACTAATTTTGATAATAAAAAAACCATTTATGGTTTTTTTAAATCTTTAATTGATGCCATGAATAATGAAGAATTCATTATAGAAAATTATCAAAAAACATATTACGACAAACATATTATTTCCATGCATTTTTATCATAATATGATTTTTATATATAAAGGCGATAATAATGAACGGTCAAATTTTATAGTGAATAATTCTGTACCCAATGGAAAAATCTAATATAGCAATACTAACTACTGTAGCTAATTTTGAATTGTATAGAATAACCTCAAAACTCTTCCCTAAAGACATAAAAAAATATGTAATAGATGGAACAAATGGTATGCATGGTATACATAGTATCAACTATATGTTCAATAAGCTTTCAAATGAAGACATACATTGGTTGATATTAGCAGACGAAGATGTAATTTTTAAAAGCGCTAATATGGTTTTCACCATTATTAACAAGATGCAAGAAAAAAGCATAAGTGTTTGTGGGGTAAGTGATGGAGGCGTTATTAGTCATCGAAATTTCAATCCCATACCAGTAAACACATTTTTTTCAATAATTAATTTTAAGGAAATTTCAAAAATGTGGAATAAAACCGAGGTAAAAAAACATCAATACATTTTGCCTTTTGAATTTGATACAACCAAACTTAATGGATTATTTGACATACATAGTCTTTATGAACCTTATTATTGTTTTTTCTTTTGGCTGAAACGAAAAGGAAAACAGTTTTTGTATCTAGATTCACAAATGTTAGATGATAATATTTCTAATGCTTTGATGTTTGAAGGCCAGGTTTTTGCCTATCATACTTGGCATGCAAGAAGTTATCAGGTAAACGAGAAGCATACCATTAGAATTAATAAGGTTTTAAATGACATGAATATGGAGCTGAATTCAAGTACATTAGATTCAAATATAGTCGTGTTGAAAGACCATTTTTTTTCATAAAAATGAAAATTAAAAAATATTATAAAAGAATAGTAAACAGGTTAAATGGATAAAAATAATATTTATAGTAATAGAGGAGAGTTTGCTAAAGTAATGCTTAAAAAATATATTTCGAATGCTCCAAATAAAGTAGTTAGCGATATTGGTGCTGGCTTCGGGCATATGAAGGAAACTGTTGAGAATTTAGGAGCTAT
Organism: Flavobacteriaceae bacterium CG_4_10_14_3_um_filter_33_47; assembly: GCA_002784145.1. GTDB lineage: Bacteria > Bacteroidota > Bacteroidia > Flavobacteriales > Flavobacteriaceae > Yeosuana. The sequence continues at coordinate 40,250 of PFKE01000028.1, forward strand.
TTGGCAACCTTTTGATTATGTTAAAAAAATAGACGAATCCATCATTTGGGATTTGAATAATGAAGTACCAAGCCATGTTAAAAATGCTGGAGTTGTTATTTTTTTGGAAGTATTGGAACATTTGAACAATCCTTTATTAGGCTTGCAAAATATTGCAAAGCACATAGATGAAAATGGGATTTTAATTCTAACAACGCCTAACCCACAATCTAGTAAAAATGTATTAAGTTTGTTTTTGAGAGGCAGTTTGTATGCATTTCAAGAAAAACATTTATTAGAAAATCATGTATTTACACCTTGGAAACATATTGTTGAGCATTATTTAAAAATGTGTGGTTTTGAAATTTTAGAATATGCTATAGTTGATACCGATTATATATACCAAAAACCAACATCTATTAAAGATTGGCTGAAACAAAAAGTAGAACGTTATATTGAATACAGAAATCCTTTGGCAAAAGGGATGAGTTACGGAATAGTAGCAAAAAAAAAAGTAATTAAACAGAATACTAGATTTAGTTTTACATACATAAATTATGAAAAAAATAGGATGTATTCCACTTAGAAAAGGCTCTAAAAGCATTAAAAGCAAAAACAAACGTAAAATGGTTGGAAGACCTTTGTTTACGTGGGTTTTAAAAGAAGCGATTTTTTCAAATTTAGATGAGGTTTATATTTTTACAGATGATACAGAAATAATAGACTTTGTTGAAAATCAATATAAGTGGACCAATAAAGTAAAAGCTATTCTAAGAAATGATGAAAATGCCAATGATACCGCTTCAACCGAAAGTGCGCTTATAGAATTTGCTGAAAAAATAAATGATGATTTTGAAATTTTATGTTTACTGCAAGCAACATCACCATTCACAACCTATTTAGACATCAATAAATCACTGGATATTGTTGAGAATGGTAATTATAATTCGTCTTTAACCGTAGTGAATACACATCGCTTTATTTGGGATAAAGATGGAAAACCTTTAAATTATGATGTGTTTAACAGACCTAGAAGACAAGATTTTGACGGCTTATTAATTGAAAACGGAGCGGTATATGTTACCACAAAAGAAGCCTTTAAAGCAACTCGTAACAGAGTGAGTGGCAGCATTGGTTTAGTAAAAATGCCCGAAGCCTCCTTATATGAAATTGATACAGAAACCGATTGGCAAATAGTGGAAGAACTATTGATAAATCGTCTTAAAAAGCAAAAGGAACATAGTAAAATAACCCATTTGGTGCTAGATGTTGATGGTGTTTTTACCGATGGGACTATTACTTATACCAAAGACGGCGAACATACTAAAAACTTTGATATGCGTGATGGTATGGGCTTAGAGATTATTAGGGAGCAAGGCATTGAAGTTTGGGTAATGACCTCTGAACAATCTGAATTGGTGGCTCAACGCATGAAAAAATTAAAAATAGAAAACCTATTTTTAGGAGTAAAAGACAAATATGCATTATTGCAACATTTGGTTAGTGAAAAGCAAGTACCCCTTAGTAATATGGCATATATAGGCGATGATGTAAATGATTTAGCAAATATATGTAGTGTAGGATGGTCGATGGCTCCTTATAATGCCACAGATATTGTAAAACAATATGCAGATATTATTTTGTCTAATCCCTCAGGTAATGGTGCCATTCGAGAAGCCTGTGATTTTGTTTTAAATTATAATAAAAGATTTTAATTATTTATTTTATGAAAACCTACAAACAACCTTTTGTGATTGCTGAAATTGGATGCAACCATAAAGGAGATATGGAAATAGCAAAAGAATTGATTAAAGTTGCTAAAATATTTTGCAATGTGGATGCTGTTAAATTTCAAAAGCGAAACAATAAAGAATTGTTGACCGAAGAGCAATACAATCAGCCACATCCAAACCCTTCAAATGCTTATGGCGAAACCTATGGTTTGCATAGGGAACATCTGGAATTTACCTTAGAGCAGCACTTAGAGTTAAAAAATTATTGTGATGATATTGGTATTGCCTATGCAACTTCGGTTTGGGATTTGACCTCTGCAAAAGAAATAACATCCTTAAACCCTTTATTTATAAAAATTCCTTCTGCATGTAACAATAATTTTGAAATGCTGGGATGGCTTTGTGAACATTATCAGGGTGAAATTCATATTTCAACAGGAATGACAACCAAATCTGAAATAGATGACGTTGTTCAGTTTTTTTGTGACAAAAAAAGAAATAACGATGTTGTTCTCTACAACTGTACATCAGGATATCCTGTTCCTTTTGAGGATGTTTGTTTACTAGATATATCAATATTGAATGACAATTATAAAGATAAAGTGAAGCATATTGGATTCTCTGGCCATCATCTGGGTATTGCAGTAGATGTGGCGGCATATACATTAGGAGCAAATATTATAGAACGCCATTATACGATTGATAGAACATGGAAAGGTACCGACCATGCTGCATCTTTAGAACCTATGGGTTTGCGAAAATTAGCACGTGATTTGCATGCGGTTCATAAAGCATTGACTTATAAAAGCGAGGATATTTTGCCCATAGAAAAAATACAACGCGATAAATTAAAAAATAAAAAACTTTAATAAGAGCATCATGAACTTCCACGTTCTTGAATACTGATATGACCAAAAAAAAAGTATTTATCTTATTTCCAGATGGTGGTGGGCTACGAAATTTTGCCTTTTCTGATTTTAAAAATATTGGGGATAGCTTAGATTTTGATATCGTGTATTGGAATAATAGTAAATTCCCAATAAAAAAAGCCTTAGGCTTCAATGAAATAAAAATTGAAAATTACGCCGTTCATTCATTAACACCTTTGTTTTCCAGAGCAAGAAAACACATCGAATTGAATATTTCAAAGGTAAAATTCAATGATGATGTTTATGAAACTTATAAATTCCCATTAAATTTTAAAGGTATTAAGAATATATTAAAAAGTATTTTTATATTGTTTTTAATACGATTTTATGGGTCGGAAAAAGGTTTAAAGGGTCTTAGAAAAAAAATTGAAAACTTAGAACGTAAAAATCCGAAATACAAGGCTTGTAAATCACAATTAGAAATACATAAACCCGCTGTGGTGTTTTGCTCCAATCAGCGTAACACGCAAGCTATAAGTGCGTTACTCGCTGCAAGAGATTTGGGTATAACTACTGTTTGTTTTGTGCAATCTTGGGACAACGTTCCTAAAGCCATGCATGTTGTTGAAACCGACTATTATTTGGTTTGGAGTGATTTGATGAAAATGGAGCTTCTAAAATACTATCCATTTATAAATGAAAATCAAGTCATTGTTACTGGTACACCACAATTTGAGATGCATTATAAAACAAGGTTATTGCAATCACGAGAGGTGTTTTTTAAACGCTACCATCTAGACATGAATAAAAAGTATATCTGTTTTTCTGGTGATGATGAAACCACATCACCTTTAGATCAGTTTTATTTAGAAGATTTAGCAAATGCCATAAGAAGTTTAAATTTAAAAGGAGAAAATCTTGGAATCATCTATAGAAAATGCCCGTTTGATATTTCAAATAGGTACGACCAAGTGCTGGAAGCTAATAAAGACATCGTACAAGTACTAACACCTTATTGGGAACAAATTGATCATAAAGGCGATATGATGCCACTTCCAGAAGATTTTGAAATGCTATATAATGTATGTGAACATAGTGAGTTTGTGACCAATGTTTGCTCATCCACCGTTTTCGATTTTGTAGCCCATAACAAGTCCTGTGTTTATTACAATTATGAACAGCCTCAACTTAAAAAGGGTATTAGAGATATTGGTCAGAATTACAACTATGTTCATTTTAGATCCATGCCCAGTAATGAAGCCGTTATTTTTTGTACCGATAAAAATGAATTAGAAACTTTGGTTTTAAATATTTTAAAAGGAAAAGTGTCAAATGTAACGGAAGGGTTAAAATGGTATGAAATTGTTGTAGGTAAAACACCAACGGAAGCATCAATGAACATTTGGAATGCCATAAGCACATTAAAATAACCGCTATTAATTATAAATAAAATGACAAAAAGAATAGCCATCATCTGCAACTACGAACTTCTGGAAAGTAGGGTAGGTGGTATGGATTATTTTTTCTGGGCGTTTTATAAAAAATGTAAGGAACAGGCTGTTGAAATCGATTGGTTTTTTCCTAATACAGCTATACATGGCGATTATCATTCATTTAATATAATACCTTCTCAAAGTACAAGTTTAGAACACCATTTTATAAATTATATCAAAACTCAAAATGTTGAATACTCACATATCATTACGCATTTTGTAGAGCTGTGCACGTCGTTTTTTAAGGATATAAAAAAACTCCAAACCTCAAGAGTGATTGTTGTTGACCATAATCCACGGCCTTTGGATGGGTATCTATTAAAAAAAAGAATCAAAAAAAGAATTAAAGGTTTTTTATATTCAAAATACATCAACCAATTTATAGGTGTTTCAAACTATACCAGCCAAGCGATTTTAAATGATTTTGGACCCTTTTTAAAAGCTAAAATCCAAACCATTTATAATGGTGTTTTAATCAATAGTATCATTCCGAAAACTACTGAACGAAGACTATTGAATCCTAAGTTTTTAGTCGTGTCCCATTTACGAAAATCAAAAGGCATTCAAGATTTAATTACCGCTGTAAGTTTATTGTCTGAAGAATTTAAAACGACATTAAGTATTGATATTTATGGAGACGGCCCATATAAGAATGAATTATTTCAGTTAGTTAAAGTACATAAACTTGAACTCAATTTCAATTTTATGGGCAGTCATTCTAATGTAAATGAGTTATATCAACATTATGATTATCTCATTCAGCCTACGCATATGGAATGTTTTAGCCTTTCCATTTTAGAAAGTCTAGCGGCCAACATTCCCGTTATCACCACTCCAGTTGGAGGAAACACTGAAGTTAT
>PFKE01000089.1 GCA_002784145.1 Flavobacteriaceae bacterium CG_4_10_14_3_um_filter_33_47
TCTGCAATAAAGTTTTCTGGCAGCGATTTGTCATATTCTAAATGAAGCTTGGTATTATTATCGTTTGCAGAGTTATTCAATGCTAAAATAATATTGGTAATTTTCTTTTTTAAGTTGAAAGTTTCTGGTTCTATTTCAACTTTATTAGCTTCAATTTTATTGATTTGTAGAATATCATTAATAAAGGTTAAAAGGTAGTCTCCAGAGAATTTAAGCGATTTTAAATGTTGAATTTGTTCTGGTTTAGGGTTTTCTTCTAAAAGCATGTTACTTAAACCTGTTACTGCATACAAAGGTGTTCTTAATTCATGAGTGACTGTTGATAAGAAGTTTGCTTTTGTTTTTGAGGCTAATTCTGCTTTTTCTTTTGCAATAATAAGTTCCGCATTTTTTTTGTGCAGCATATTATTGGTCTTTAATCTTATATTATTGTTTTTGTAGAGAGATAGGGTTAATAACGATAAGATGGTTATTAAAGCAACGCTTAATATGGAGATTAAAGTTCCTAATTCATTTTTGTTATTGGCTTCTTTTAATTCTTGTTCTTGTCTTTTGCTGTTTTCAATTTGGTCATTAATTAGAAACTTAATTTTTTTTTCGGGCGATAGGTTTTCTCTTTTTATTTTACTTAGGGAGTCAGATAATTTTAAATGACTTCTTAAATAATCATTAGAAAGCACATAATCACCAGTACTTTGTGTAATATCGCTTAAAACCAGATAACCTTCATTTAAAATTTCACCAAAATTGTTGTTCTTTGCCATTAACAGGCCTTCATTGGCGTATGAAAGAGCTTTGTTATTATCACCCAAAACATTATAAATCTTACCATGGTTTATTAGAGCGCTACTTTGTATGTTAAGTAAGTTAAATCGTTTGGCAAGAGCCAACGTTTGTTCGTTTATGGTTCTGGCTTTTTGGTAGTTTTTTAGTTTAATGAATGTTTCAGCTTCACATAGCAAGACTTCGGCTAAATAGTTGTTTTGTTCTTCTTGTTCAAAAAGCGTTTGTGCCGAAATGTAATAATCAATGGCCTGCTTATAGTTTTTTTTACTTTTATAAATATCACCAAAGGTTTTGTATGAAATACCGAGATTAATGTTATCTTTTTCAAATCTCTGAACTTCAATAGCTTTGTTGATAGAAACAATAGCTTCATTAAGTTCTTCAATAATGAGTTGAAGTTTTCCTTTTTTAGAATAGATGAGACCTATACTTTTTTTGTCGTCTATACTTTCGGCAATTTTTAAAGCTTCATCAAGTTTTTTTTGTGCTTCAAAATAATTGAATTTATCAATATCATATTCAGATTGGGTAATACGATAATTTATAGTGTTTTGAAGAATTTCAGGATCTTTCTCAATAGAATTCTGTGATGACAAACTGAGAGTCAACAACATAAAAATGGCTACAAAGTATGGTTTAATCTGGGTCATTTTAATTCACTATTATCGGCAAATATAATTATCTTTCCGATAAAAAGCACTTTTTTTCCGATAAATTGCACATTAAATCAATTATTCTATTGGAATATCCTGTTTCATTATCATACCAACCAATAATTTTTACCATGTTTCCAATAACTGAAGTCATTTGAGAATCAAATATGCATGAATGCGAATTTCCAACAATATCTACTGAAACAATAGGATCTTCGGTGTATTCTAAAATGCTTTTATATTCATTTTCAGAGGCTAATTTAAAGGCTTGATTAATGGCCTCAATGGTCACGGTTTGTTTTACATTAAAAGTAATATCGGTTAAAGAGCCATTTGCAACAGGAACTCTAATACCACAACCACCAATAACATTGGATAGTTCAGGGAAAATTTTGGTTAACGCTTTGGCCGCACCTGTGGTTGTAGGAACAATGGATTGTCCAGCCGCTCTTGCCCTTCTTAAGTCTGGATGTGGTTGGTCATGCAAACTTTGATCGGTTGTGTAAGAGTGAATGGTTGTAATGTAAGCTTGATTAATGCCGCAAAGTTTATTGATAATATCAATCATCGGCGCGGCATTGTTTGTGGTACAAGAAGCATTAGAGATTATTTCTTCTGAACCATCAATTAAATGGTCATTAACACCCATAACGATGGTTTTAATGGTATCATCAATAGGAGGAACGCTTAAAATAACACGCTTTGAGCCATTTCTAATATGGTGTTGCAGCTCTGAAATTGTTTTAAACTTTCCTGAAGACTCTATAACAAAGTCAACGTTGTAAGGTTTCCAATTAATGTCTTTTGGAAGCTTATGATTTAGCAATGGAATTTCAATATGATTGACTATAATATGATGCTCATCACTTGAAATGTCTCCATTAAAAATTCCATGAATACTGTCATATTTAAGGAGATGGCTTAAAGTTTTTGAATTAGCTAAATCGTTAATGGCTACAACTTTTATGTTGTCATGATTTTGTAGTAATCTAAAGACGCGTCGACCAATTCTGCCAAAACCATTAATAGCAACCTTAATCATCATTAAAGGATGTGTTTTTGAGCTCTGTAAGACGAGCGCACTAAAGCACTACTCTCAACATGCCTAAAACCTAGGCCTAAACCTATGTCTTCAAATTCTTTGAATTGATCTGGGTTTATAAATTTTTTAACAGGTAAATGTTTTTTGCTGGGTTGTAAATATTGACCAATAGTTACTACGTCAACATCGTTTGCTTTTAAGTCGTGAAGAGTTTCAATCACTTCTTCCCTGGTTTCTCCCAAGCCCAGCATAATACCAGATTTGGTTCTGCGTTGCCCTTGTTGTTTTAAGTATTTTAATACCCCAAGACTGCGTTCATATTTTGCTTGAATTCGAACTTCTCTTGTCAAACGTTTTACGGTTTCAATGTTATGCGATACCACTTCTGGGGCCACGTCAATAATTCTGTCAATATGTTGTTCAATTCCTTGAAAATCAGGAATAAGTGTTTCTAGAGTTGTTTCAGGATTCATGCGCCTAACAGCTTTAACTGTTTCTGCCCACATAATGCTTCCCATATCTTTTAAATCATCTCTATCCACACTCGTTAAAACGGCATGTTTAATATTCATAAGTTTAATAGAACGTGCTACTTTTTCGGGTTCATCCCAATCTATAGATTCCGGACGACCCGTTTTTACACCACAAAACCCGCAGGATCGTGTACAAATGTTTCCTAAAATCATAAATGTTGCTGTGCCTTCGCCCCAACACTCACCCATATTGGGGCAACTTCCAGACGTGCAAATGGTGTTTAGTTTATATTTATCGACTAAACTTCTAAGTTCTGTATATTTTTTACCAGTAGGCAACTTGACTCTTAACCATTTTGGCTTTGGTTGATGTTCTGGTAAAATATTAGAGATTGTTTCTGTTTTCATAGCTTAAAAAGAAAGCCACAAAGATACAAAGTATTCTTTAAAACAGCTCTTATAAAGTGCTAAGATACCAAAGGCTAAATCCTATTAAAAAAACAATGCCAAACCAACTTAATAGCTGTAATGGTTTTGATGGACGCCATGCTTCAGGAGTATGTTTACTGGAAATTAATTTGAAATTTATAATGGCATAAAATGGTGCTGTGATAAAAGACAAAATGGTAGCAATCTTAATAAGAATGCCCATTTCAGAAGCTAAAAAGAAAAAAATACAAATAGTTCCAAGTGTTAGTATTATAATCCAGATTAAGTAACCGTGTTTTGATGATTTTTTAAACAGTAATTCGGTTGCTTTATTCATGGCTCGAGGTGAAGCATCTAAAGTAGTAATGGTTGTGCTAAACATGGTGGTAAACGCCGCTATTGCTATAACATAATGCGCCCAATTCCCGAGGTTTTTAGTGTACATGTCTATGAGTTGACCAGAAAATTCACCGGCAGAATTACTAAAGGTTTCACCGCTATTAAACATTACTAAAGCACCTAGAAGGAGAAATCCAATTCCAATGATAATGGTACTTAAATAACCGATGTTAAAATCAAATAAAGCTGATTTTGTAGTATATTCTTTTTGGTCCTTGTTTTTTTCAACAGACCATAAAGATTGCCATACGGCGACATCTAAAGGAGCAGGCATCCATCCCATAAAGGCTATCAGGAAGGCAATCTCAAACCCGTTGCTAGGCAGAATTTGCATGAAGGAAACAGGCTCTGAATGTTTTGAAAAAGCTATATAAACTGCAGCTATGGTACTAATAGTTAAGGTAAGTACAATGAGTTTCATAAGTTTGTCCAAAAAATTATACTTTCCTATAATTAACAAGGAGAGGCATATAACAAGTAGCACTACGGTCCAAACTTTTAAACTTATAAAATCCCCAAACAAGCTTGAAGCTAATCCAGCAGTGACAATGGTTACGGCAGTTTGGATGGTAAACATGGTGGCAATATTCAGCACATAATAGGTTAATAAAACACCATGTCCCATTTTTTTATAGCCCTCAAGCAGACTCTCGCCAGTGGCCGTTGCATATCTCGGTCCAAACTGAAAAAAAGGATATTTAAATAAGTTAACTAACAATAATGCCCATAGTAATCCCAAACCAAAATCTGCTCCAGCTCTTGTAGATTGGACTAAATGAGAAACACCAATGGCAGCTCCAGCAAACAATAATCCAGGACCTAAATTTTTGATTTTGCTAATCATTACGAGGTTTGAATAATTTCGGCAAGTAACTTTTTTGCACGCAATAACTTAACTTTTACATTGTTCATGGGTTCGTTAAGTTGCTTTGAAATTTCTTTATAGCTTAACTCTTGAAAATACCTTAAATTAATAACTTCCTGATAATGAGGGTTTAATTTTTTAATATCTCTAAGTAATTTAGCTAAATTTTGTTCTGTAATTAATTTATCTTCAACCGAAGGAGATTCGTCTAAAATTTGATATGCTTTTTCATCATCATTCAAATTTCTTTGAGTTATGTGCATTTTATCCTTTCTTAATAAATCAATATGGATATTTTTTGAAATTGTAATCAACCATGTTTTAAACTTAAATTCATCATTAAAAGTTTCTATTTTATCAAAAGCTTTGGAGAATGTTTGAATGGTAATATCTTCTGCATCATTTTCATTTTCAATGCGCTTTAACTGAAAACCATAAACATCGTCCCAAAACGTATCCAACAAGTAATTAAAAGCTTTTTGGTCGTTTTGCTTGGCACGTCGAATAGCTTCTTTTATTTCCAATGATTTGGTTTTGAGATAAGATTATTTATAAAGATAGTTAATTGTATAATAATTAAAAATATTTCTAATAAAGGAAGTACGTATAACACGTCTTTTTCGCCTAGTTTTTTTGTTGAAAAACCAATAATCAAATATTGAATAAAAAGCCTTAAAAAAACCAAACATACCACTATTTGCCATTTAAATAAAGCTATAAGAAGTGTTGTTGCCAATACCCAAAAAAATAGTTGAGAACTATACAAAACAGCTAATAATATTTTGTGGATTACTTTATAATGTTTGGCTGTTGAAATGTGTCTTCTTTTTTGATTTATCCAATTTTTGAAATGGGTTTCGGGGATGGATTCTGTAAAACTATCTTTTGAAATACAAATGGTTGTGTTTTTTGATGTTGCCACTTGATTTACAAACAAGTCATCATCACCAGATCGAATGCTCATATGATTCATAAAACCATTAGCATTAAAGAATTCTGTTTTTTTGTAAGCTAGATTTCTGCCAACGCCCATATAGGGTAATCCAACAGTTGCAAATGAAAAATAATGAATGGCTGTTAAAAGGGTTTCAAACCTAATAAGTTTATTTAAAATGGATTTTTTTATTTTTTTATAACTGCCATAACCAAGTATGATGGTTTTTGTTTCGTTAAAATAAGAAGACATTTCAGAAATCCAGTATTTTGATAAGGGTTTACAATCGGCATCTGTAAATAACAAGTGATCATATTTGGC
>PFKE01000106.1 GCA_002784145.1 Flavobacteriaceae bacterium CG_4_10_14_3_um_filter_33_47
TACTATAAATAACAAGGTGGTATCTAACGAACTTGTCACCCTGAGCGCAGTCGAAGGGTCTCATAACGGCATATATCCTCTTGAACTCAACACCATGCCAGGTTGGGCAGGAAGTTCGCAGTACTTTAACCGGTATATGGATCCGCATAATGACCAAGAGATTTTCTCGCAAGAAGCCATTAATTATTGGCAACAAGTGGACTTGTACATTGGCGGAAGTGAACATGCCACAGGGCATTTGCTATACGCACGTTTTTGGCAAAAATTTATGTTTGATAAAGGCTTGGTGCCGGTTGATGAATTTGCCAAAAAACTGATTAACCAAGGGATGATTTTGGGGACGAGTGCTTTTGTTAAAGTTGCGAATGAGTTTGTTTATCAAATTGAGGAGGAAACTGGTTATTGGAGAATTAAAAGCCCAATAATTATTTCCGAAGGTGCAGAACTAAATCAAGAAAAATTAAAAACCCTTTTTGGCATAAGTGAACCCCATAAAGATAAAGCTAAAGAAAAGTTTGAAAGGATATTTAGAGCTGAAAACCTTAAATTATTAATTAAACCTGTAGATAAACATGTAAAGGTTGATTATGTAAATGCATCAAATGAATTGAACATTGATGAATTAAAAAATGATACTGAATTTGGAAAAGAATACAAGGAAGCTCTTTTTGTTGGAGAAAAAGGAGAAATAATAAAAGGTGATAGTGACGTTTTCAAAGTAAAGCGCGAAGTCGAAAAAATGTCCAAATCCAAATACAACGTAGTCAATCCAGACCAAATTTGTGTGGATTATGGCGCAGACAGTTTACGTCTGTATGAAATGTTTTTAGGGCCTTTAGAACAATACAAACCTTGGAATACCGCTGGGATAACTGGCGTGCATTCATTTCTTAAAAAGATGTGGAAACTCTATGTTGGTGAAGAAGGTTTAAATGTTACTGGTGAAGAACCTTCAAAAGACAGTTTAAAAACCCTGCACAAAACCATCAAAAAGGTAGCAGAAGACATCGAGAATTTCTCGTTTAACACCTCGGTTTCTACCTTTATGATTGCTGTTAATGAGTTTACGGCTCAAAAATGTACTTCAAAAGAAGTATTAGAGCCTTTCTTGATTTTAATTTCACCATATGCGCCGCACATTGCTGAAGAATTATGGAGTCAATTAGGGCATAACGAGTCTATTTCAACGGCGCCATTTCCTGAATTTGAAGCAAGGCATGTGGTTGAAAGCAGTAAAAATTACCCCATTTCTTTCAATGGAAAAATGCGTTTTACCTTAGAATTGCCTATGGATTTTAATGCGCAACAAATTGAAGAAGCGGTAATGTCTCATGAAAAAACGCAAGAGCAATTACAAGGACGAATGCCTAAAAAAGTGATTATTGTTCCTGGTAAAATAGTCAACATCGTTGGATAATTATATAGAAATCATCGGCTTTATTGCGGCGGTTTTAACCACTGCCGCTTTTTTGCCACAGGTTTATAAAACCTGGAAAACCAAAGATGTTTCTGCCTTGTCGTTGCCTATGTTACTTATGTTTTTTATAGGTGTTTTAGGCTGGTTAATTTATGGGGTTTTAATAGATAGCCCATCCATGATTTTTGCAAATGCCATTACCTTAGTATCTTCATTTCTATTGGTTTACTACAAAATTAAGTATCAAAAGTAACTTTAGCTTGGTTGATTTTTGGGTTTCTAATAAGGCTTCTTGAAAAATAAATAGTTAACCTCTAAGAGTTTTTAAAAAACAATTTAGAGTTTTCATCCCTTATTTTTTTAGGGTTTTCGATAAGGAATCAATAAATTATGTCAAGCAACCCCTGTTAAATTTTGGGGTATCAATTAAAATATTCAATTTTGGTGCATAAAATAATGTATGTTATGAAATCGCTATAAACAAACTCGTTTGTATGCAAACACCAATGAAAATTAGGCGATACCATATGACCAATAAAAAACAATAAACATTTACATATGAAAATAGGTGTACCAAAAGAAATTAAGAACAATGAAAGCCGTGTAGGAATGACGCCTGCTGGTGTTTATGAATTAGTAAAAAACAATCATACCGTTTTTGTTCAGAAAGAGGCAGGTTTTGGGAGCGGTTTTTTTGATAATGATTATGAAGAGGCTGGAGCAGTCATTCTCAATACCATCCAAGAGGTTTATGCTCAAAGTGATATGATTGTAAAAGTAAAGGAGCCTATTGAAGAGGAATATGCGTTGATAAAACCCAACCAAGTCTTGTTTACCTATTTTCATTTTGCTTCAAGTGAAACGCTGACCAAGGCTATGATTAAAAGTAAAGCTGTTTGCATTGCTTATGAAACGGTTGAAGATGCTGATGGTACTTTGCCTTTGTTGGTCCCTATGTCAGAAGTTGCAGGAAGAATGGCCATTCAACAAGGCGCTAAGTATTTAGAAAAACCCATAAAAGGTCGCGGTGTTTTATTGGGAGGTGTTCCAGGTGTTCCTCCAGGCAAAGTGTTGATTTTAGGTGCAGGTGTTGTGGGCATTCAGGCGGCAAAAATGGCGGCTGGTTTAGGAGCTCATGTCACCATCATGGATATTAACATGAAACAACTGCGCTATGTAAATGACGTGATGCCAAACCATGTGGTTACAGAATTTTCAAGTGAATATAATATTAGAAATAAAATTAAGACTGCCGATTTAATTGTTGGAGGTGTTTTAATAAAAGGCGCAAAAGCTCCAAAATTAATCACCAAAGATATGTTGAAAGACATGCATCCGGGAACTGTTATCGTAGATGTTGCTGTTGATCAAGGAGGTTGTTTTGAAACCACAAGGCCAACAACTCATGAAAATCCTACCTATATTATTGATGACGTGGTTCATTATTGTGTGGCCAATATGCCAGGAGCTGTTCCGTGTACATCAACCATTGCACTCACAAACGTTACATTACCTTATGTACTTAGGTTGGCAAAATTTGGTTGGGAACAAGCTTGCGAATTAGATAGAACCTTAGCCAAAGGCTTAAATATTGTAAAAGGAGAGGTTGTTTACAAAGAAATCATTGAAGCCTTCAACTGGAACTAATTTTATAAAAACTGACAAAACTTCATATTTAAAAAATGGCTTTATTTTTGCTATATTAGTTAGAAAATTAAAGACTAATAAAAAATGATAGGATATTATATATTAATAGGAGCGATAGCTTTAGTAAGCTGGTTAGTAAGCAGTACCTTAAAGCGTAAATTTGAAAAGTATTCAAAAGTACAGCTACGCAATGGCATGAGTGGCAAAGAAATTGCTGAAAAAATGTTGTCGGATCACGGCATTCATGATGTGGAAGTTATTTCGGCATCAGGTCAGTTAACAGATCATTATAACCCAAAAAACAAAACGGTTAACCTTAGTGAATCTGTTTATAATCAACGCAATGCTGCTGCAGCTGCCGTTGCTGCCCACGAATGTGGTCATGCGGTTCAGCATGCAAAAGCCTATAATTGGTTAGAAATGCGTTCTGCTTTAGTGCCAGTGGTTAGTGTGACCTCTGGAATGTCTCAATGGTTAATCATTGGTGGATTAGTGCTTGGTGGAGCTGCAGGAATGGGCTTAGGCTGGTGGGTTGCCGCTGCTGGTGTTTTATTCATGGGATTTGCTACCATATTCAGCTTTATCACATTGCCAGTGGAATATGATGCCAGTAACAGAGCTTTAGCATGGCTAAAAAACAAAAATATGGTCACACCTGATGAATATGTTGGTTCTGAAGATGCACTTAAATGGGCAGCAAGAACTTATTTAGTGGCCGCTATAGGTGCGTTAGCCAACCTTTTATATTGGGCACTCCAAATTTTTGGAAGCAGAGATTAAAATCATTAAAATTTACTACTTAAGCTCTGAAGTATTTCAGGGCTTTTTTGTTTCTTTATACAGCAATCTCATTAGATAATGATTAACCCTTTACCGTATTACACAGAGCATTTAAAAATCTATAAAGCTGAAGCGTTAAGGTTAAAAAAGCAAATGACTTTTTTAAGCACGATTAGAGTACTGGTATTTTTAATGACTGTTTTTGGAATTTACATGGTTTTCCCAATTTGGAAACTTAGTCTTTTTATTGGCATCCTTGGAATAGCAATATTTATCTTTTTACTATTAAAGTATGCTGATAAAAAAGTAGAAAGTAATCTTAATAAGGAGCTCATAAAGATTAATGAAGATGAGATTGATATCTTATCAGGTAATTTTCATCACAGAAATCAAGGGTTACCGTTTCAAGACCCTAATCACTTTTATAGTTTGGATATTGATTTGTTTGGACGTGGTTCATTTTTTCAATATATCAACCGCACAACGATATCTGAAGGGACAGAACAGCTGGCAAACATGCTAAAAGCAAATCATATTTCTGATATTACATTACGCCAGGATGCTATTAAGGAATTAAGTTATAAACCCGAATGGCGTCAAGGGTATTCTGCAACATCAAGCTTAGTGGAAGTAGAAACGCCAGCAAAAGTCATTATAAAATGGTTGCTTGGGCACAGGCCTTTTTTAACGAAGCAAATCAAGTGGCTCGCCATAGGTTTCAGTATTATTTCTATAGTATTATTAGGATTTTCAATCTTTAATATCATTGATAAATCACTTATTGGATATTGGCTCTTGCTGGGCTTGGGTATTACTGGAATTTATTTAAAAAGAATAAATTATTTAGCCTTAAATTCAGATAAATTAAAAGACACCTTTAGGCATTATGCTTCTCTTTTAAACCAAATTGAAACAGAAACGTTTACTTCTGAGCTGTTATTGCAAAAGCAAAACCAGATTAAATCCAAAGAAAAAAAAGCATCCCAAATTTTTAAAGAATTTTCAAAAACTTTAGATGCCTTAGATAACCGAAACAACTTAATTTCAGCCATTTTTGGAAATGGATTATTCCTATTGGATTTAAAAAACAGTTATCACATAGAGCAATGGATGTCTCTACATGCCACTAAAGTTGAAGAATGGTTTGAAGTGGTTTCTTTTTTTGATGCTTTTAATACTTTGGGAAATGTTGCATTCAATCATCCAGATTTTGTTTTTCCCGATATCAAAACTCATGGAGCCGTTATAAATGCAACTCAATTAGGGCATCCGTTATTAAATAAAACAAAACGTGTTGATAGTGATGTTTTGATAGATAATGAACAGTTTTTTATTGTTACCGGCGCCAATATGGCTGGGAAAAGCACCTTTTTAAGAACCGTTTCGTTACACATTGTTATGGCAAATGTTGGCTTGCCTGTTTGTGCTAAAGCAAGTCAATACCATCCAGTTAAATTAATAACCAGTATGAGAACCAGTGATTCTTTAACCGATGAAAGTTCGTATTTCTTTTCAGAATTAAAACGATTAAAATACATTGTTGATGCCATTAAAAAAGAACCCTATTTTATTGTTTTAGATGAAATTTTAAAAGGAACGAATAGTACGGATAAGGCCATTGGATCCAAAAAATTTGTTGAGAAGCTGGTCGCCTCAAAAGCTACGGGTATTATTGCAACGCATGATTTAAGTTTATGCACCATTGAAAAGGAGTTGTCTGAAGTGAAAAACTATTATTTTGATGCTGAAATCATCAATGACGAACTTCATTTTGATTATACTTTAAAGGAAGGTATTTGTAAAAACATGAATGCTTCTTTCTTGTTAAAAAAGATGGATATTATTTAGCAATTTTGTTTTCTTCTGGTAAAATCTGTATCAATAAGTCGTTATCTTTACAAGTATGCAACACATATCAAAACTACCACAGATTGGGACTAATATTTTTTCGGTAATGAGTGCTTTAGCGACCAAACATAAGGCCATTAATTTATCACAAGGATTTCCTGATTTTAAGAGTGATCAAAAGTTGATTGATTTGGTTTCTCAAGCCATGAATTCAGGCTACAATCAATATGCGCCCATGCCAGGAGTTTTAGAGTTGAGAGAACGCATTGCTGAGAAATTTGATTTACTGTACCAATCAACCTATCATCCAGAAACAGAAATTACCATAACGGCTGGTGCTACTCAAGCCATTTCCTGTATTATTTCCGCCTTTGTTCACAAGCATGATGAAGTCATTATTTTTAAACCAGCCTATGATTGTTATGAACCCTATATTGATTTAAACGGAGGAAAAACCATTACCATTCCATTGGAATATCCACGATATCAAATCGATTGGGAATTGGTAAAACAATCCATTAATCATCGTACCAAGATGATTATAATCAATACACCTCAAAACCCAAGTGGTAATATTTTTACCAAAGATGACATGCTTCAATTACAGACATTGATAAGAGGGACTAATATCATTGTTTTAAGCGATGAGGTTTATGAGCATATTATTTTTGATAACCAAAAACACCAAAGCGTGTGCTTGTTCCCCGATTTGAAATCGCAAAGTTTTGTGGTGGCGTCCTTTGGAAAAACGTTTCACAATACCGGTTGGAAAGTTGGGTATTGTTGTGGACCAAAGGCACTGATGGAAGAATTTAGAAAAGTGCATCAGTTTAATGTGTTTTGTGTCAATCATCCGGTTCAAAAAGCCTTGGCCAGTTATTTAAAAGAACCTAGCCATTATCTGGAATTGTCTCAGTTTTATCAAGAAAAAAGAGATTTATTTTTAAACTTAATCAAAGATTCCAGATTTAAAT
>PFKE01000069.1 GCA_002784145.1 Flavobacteriaceae bacterium CG_4_10_14_3_um_filter_33_47
GATTTACAAGATTACTCACACAAACGTTTAAACATTCTTACGGGAGAATGGGTTTTGGTATCACCACATCGTGCTAAAAGACCTTGGCAGGGACAAAATGAAGCGATTTCGCAAGAAGTAAGGCCAAGCCATGATGAAAGCTGTTATTTATGTGCTGGAAACACTCGTATTAACGGAGAACAAAATCCAAAATACGAAGATGTTTTTATTTTTACCAATGATTTTGCTGCCTTACAAAATGAATCTAAAACCTTTAAATTTAAAGAAGGTCTGCTAGAAGCACACAGCGAACAAGGTATTTGTAAAGTGATTTGTTTTAGTCCAGACCATTCTAAAAGTTTGGCACAAATGACCGTTGAAAATATTCAAAAAGTGGTGGTTGCCTGGCAAAAGGAATACACAACTCTTGGAGCCATTCCTAACATTAACTATGTACAAATTTTTGAAAACAAAGGCGCCGTTATGGGATGCAGCAATCCGCATCCACATGGACAAATATGGAGCCAATCAACCCTTCCAAACGAAGTGCAAAAGAAAGACAAACAGCAATTAACCTATTATAAGAAACACAAAATCAGTCTTTTAGGCGATTACCTAAAACAAGAATTAGAGCTACAAGAACGCATTATTTTTGAAAATGATGGTTTTGTTGTATTGATTCCATTTTGGGCCATATGGCCGTTTGAAGCCATGATTGTTCCTAAAGCATGGCAACCAAACATTGTTTCAATGAATTCTCAAGATACCAAGCTTTTTTCTGAGGCAATCTCTGTTTTAACAAAGGCATACGATACATTGTTTAACACCTCATTCCCTTATTCAAGCGGAATACATCAGTCTCCCACCAATGAAGAAGAAAACAAACATTGGCATTGGCACATGAGTTTTTATCCGCCTTTATTAAGAAGTGCAACCGTTAAGAAGTTTATGGTTGGCTATGAAATGTTTGGTTCTCCTCAAAGAGATATCACTCCTGAAATTGCAGCTAAAATGATACGTGATTTGATTTAAATAATTCAAAAACATTTTATAGGTTCCAAAAAGTTTATCCCAATAAAAATTATTGCGGACTTTGATGATTTAATGTTAAATCACAAATTAGTCTACTATTCAAATTTTCAATAAGAAAAAATATTTAACCCGAAAGTAACCCTATGTAAAGTTTCAAGAACACGTAAAAGGCTATTAATTTTTAAAAATTTTAATGTAACTAATTAACATAAAATACTATTAAACTAACAGTACATTAATATACCTAAGCCAAGAATTATATTTAAAATGTGATAAATTTCAAAATATAATTCTTATCAATTTAGAACATAGTTTATTGAAAATGTAGCAATGCCCATCCATCCTTCCCCTACATCTTCTCCACTGGTAATAACATTTATTTCTCTACCAAAACCCAATGAAATTCCAGCATTCCATTGATTGGATAGATCATACAAAAACCCTGCATTGACCCAAGGCTGTATTACCAAGTTATAAGTAGTTCCAGAAGTTGGGTTTATGGTATTTAACCCATCTTTCCATTTGGTCCACATATTCCAAGTATCTAGAGAAGCACCAAAAACAATATTTCCTTTCCAATAGGGCACATATTTTACCAAACCAAAACTCCCTCCAAAACCTTTAGCAACTTCATCATCATTAAAGCCACTAAAATCTTCTCGATTGGCAAAATTACCTCCAATTCTAAAACGAAGTGCCCAATCCTCTTTTATGAAAATATTTGAAGTTATCATGGGCATATATCCCACCGGATATAATTGTAATTCGGTTCCTATCTCTATTTTTCTATTAGATTTACGTTCGTCTGATTGTGAAAATAATTGTATAGAAACCAAAAATATAACAATGAAAAACAGGTTTTTAACTTTCATTTAATCTATATATTATATTTAAAAATAAATTGTAAACTCATAAAATATTTGTTCTAATTACAAATAATTAAGGAATAACTCGCTTCCCAAAATTGATTAAAATTCTTGATTTTTGATAGCCTGTTGCCCTTGCTTTTACTTCGCCATTACTGTCTACTATAAGTAGTGAAGGATAGGCTCTAATATTATATTTTCTCAATAGTTCGTTACCTTCTTTTGTTTCACCGTCAATCGCTATGTTTATAAAGTTGGCATTAAAATAAGCACCAACTTCTTCGTCTTTAAAAGTGGTTTTCTTTAATAATTTACATGGTCCACACCATTTAGCATAAACGTCTAAAAAAATGGGTTTGTTTAAATCTTTGGCTTTTAGTAACGCTTCTTGAAAAGTACCTTCAAAAAACTGAATACCCTTTAAGTCTGAAATTTCACTGGTATTTGGTTTTTTAAAACTGTATAGTCCAACTATCATAAAAAATAATAATCCTAAAAATAGTAGTGTTTTCATAATAAAATTATAATATTGAAAGTTCATTTAAAACCGTTGATTTTTGAATATTCCAATCACCTTCAATCATTCTGTGTACATAACAAGCATCGGCTTGACTGAGTAATTCTGCTCTTTGATCGTCTGTAATGTTTCCTTCAATAGATATAGAAACATTTACTGTTGTATTGAGTTTATTATTTTCTCCTCGTTTTACCATTTGATCTAATTCGGCTTCTACATTTCCAATATCCCACCCGTTTTTGCGAGCAATAAACCGAACGGTGGCTACTTTACACATTGCTAAACCAGACAGTATCAAATCTGTTGGAGAAAACCCTAAATCGGTTCCTTTGCTACTTATAGGCTCATCACCTATAATACTATGTTTACCATTACTAATAATACTTTGATATCCAGAAGGTAGGTTTTTAATCTTGATGTTTGTAGGCATATTTTAATGTTTTTGATTAATCGATATGATAAGTAGACAATTAAAAATTAAATTCCTGACAAGTGCGTTTAAATTTTAACAATATTTAAATCATAAAACTATTTTGGTAAATTCTTTAAAATATCCTCAACCGAAGCCCTTACTTTGTAATTAGGGTTAAATTGTTTGTAAACAATCGTTCCTTTTTTATCAATGATAAAAGTTGCAGGTACAGGAAGGTCTGCTTCTTTATTAGCATTGGTTTCTTTAATGGAGGCTTTTAACCTAGCTTGAATCATGTCTTGGTAGCTATCTGTAACATGGTAACTCACATCAAAAGCTTTCATAATACTACCATCTGCATCAGACACAATGGTAAAAGCTGCACCCGTTTGTTCTTTTGTTTTCTCCACATTCTCATAACTTTCAGATGAAATTGCAATTAATGTTGCCCCTGCTTCTTCAATCTGTTTCGCCTTTTCAGCAAATCCGGAAAGATGTTTGTTACATACTGGACACCAATAACCACGATAAAAAATGATGACTACTGGTTGTTTTTGATAGTAAGATGCTAAAGTTTCTTTATTGTTTTCGGAAGTTAAAAATGTAACTTTTGGAGCGTCTTCTCCAACATTTAGCCCTTTTGGTATGTAGGTATCTTTCATTCCTAAACTAGCATAATCGCCTGTTGGTTCGGTTAGAGTTTGTGCATTTACTTGACTTTTAAATGAGTTTAATGCAGAAATTAATAAGCAAAATATAAATATTCTTTTCATAGTGTATATAATTTAAATAAGCTCTGGTGTAGCTTTTTTTTTATTTAGTTTGATATTAATAACATTAAAATTATTAAAACCATTCCTATAGCTAAAATGAATTAACTAAACATCTTAATTAAAGTGACTTGATTTTGACGACAACAATTTAAATAAAATAAAGAGTACGATTTTGTTTCGCACTCTTTATTACTTAAAATTTGACTAATTCAAAATGCTTAAAGTCTATACATTAAAATCCTTTTAGCCTTTAGGTTGTGGTTTTATTATTAAACATTAAATGTAAAACGCAGTTTTTAATTGACATAAATATCGGTTATATAAAATGCTGGTACTGAAAACCAAAATGCCATAAATGCCGGTGCAGGTTTTAAAAACTCTCCCATTCTTGGTCCAGAAACGGCTTCACCAAAAACATTCCATTCTGAGCCTTCATTATCTTTTAATAATATTTCTGACCCATTATAAACATATTCAAAAATCAATTCTTCAGTATTGGCATCCAACTCAAAAGATACAATAAAGTTTGGGTTTCCCACCAACATATAATTTTTACTTTTGAATGAATCTTTTATGATGTTTTGAGAGATAAAACTACTAAATCTATATGCTTTGGAATCATCTCCGTCAACAATAGCAAGGACTCTTTCTTTTGAAGGCATTCTCGGGTCTTTTGGCACTGGGAATAAAAACCTATTGTTGTTTGTATTATAATCTCCATATGGCGATATACCATATGTTCTAGAAAAACCTGTATTATTACTTAATACTTTAGAATTTGGATATAAGGCTTTCCATGTTTTCCAATCAGTTTCAAATAACTGAATTAAATCGGCTTTTTCACCCAGCAATGTTCCGTTAACAGATTCATTTAAAATCTGGGACCAATTGCTATTTGTTTCCCTATCATAAGGAATTAAATTTGTGTTATATAATAAACCTGAAACACCAAATGTAGTTTCTTTACCTTTTAAAATCCTATTCCAGCCAATTCCAGTGCCTGTAAGCGGACAATAAGTAACCGCTACTGAAACACTACCTATATTATCATTAACAATTTCATGCCAATCTAAGATAGCATGCGGATAAGCTCTGACATCTTCACCTTGTTTAAACCCGAGTACAAAATCGGTATCATTTAAATAATTTATACTCTGGATATTTACGAAGTTCGGATTAACCAAAGCTGGTATTCCATCTTTACCTGGACCACCATCTAAAACTTGTGATTGTGGAATACTCCAAGTTACGTTTCCAGATCCAGATTCGGAATCTGTTGGAGGGTTATTTGAATTTTGACCAGTACCTGAATCTTCGTTACTTGAAGAACTACAAGATATTAATAATCCTGTACAAACTAATACAATAATTTTCTTTTTCATGGTATTATATTTAAAATGTTTGTTTGCTTTGGTTTTAACTTAACAGTAACGCCAATAGTAAACCTAACCGTTGGTGTTAATTGTGTACCTACCACATTACTATATATAGGCAATTCAACTCTTGAAATCATATTTATCTGTGGTGTTAATTGAGCTCCAAGTTCAGGTCGGATAAAAACCCATTCACCGCCAGTATTAGGAATTCCAAAATCATCTATTTTATCTTCAAAAGCTTTTCGGTATTTAAAGATCAACCCTGGATTAAATAATGTGTTAAACATTAAGAACTGATCAGTGTACCCTAAATTGGTTTGTATTTCGTTTCCAAATTCATAAGTCGCTGTATTATTTAAATAGGAGTTATTTACTCCAGTAAATCTATAAGTTGCTGTTGCAGAAAGTGTTGCTGATGGTCTAAAATTTAATCCTTTAGATGCCGAAAACCAACCCAAAACATCCCAAGCACCGCTTCCAGGCTGCAAATCTGCCGTTAGTTGAATGCCTTGATCGTTTAAAATATCTGATTCCCCAAATGGTATTTTTGTACCTACACCTAAATTTAAAAGCGTTCTTTTTCCTAAAATTTCAGGTATGGAATATTTAATTAATAATACCGCATCACCAATTCCTGAAGTTTCTGTGAAATTTTCATTTCCAAATTGAGTAATGGTTCTTGTTTGGTTTACCCATGTAAAAAGGGTCTCTACAGATAACCGATCTGTAAAGGCATATCCAAAATTTAATAAAACAGAATTTGTGATTCGCTGACGAGAATTATCATCCAATTTTTCTGTCCCAGCATTTAACGTGTTTAGGTTATTATAATCATAATTTAAACCCACTACAAAAACACCCTTTCCCTCATTGGGCAACCCTAAATTATTTGAAAGTGGCACTCCACCAGAGCAACATGTTTGAGCGTATGTACCAACAGAAAATAAAAAAATAAGAAGGAATAACTTTTTCATATAGGTTTTTTACAGCATTTAATAGTTGTTTAGACGAACTAACTATAAAACCTGACAGATACACAATATTTTTAACATTTTAGGTTATTCCAAGTTCGAATAATACCTGATAAAATGGGCATAATGAAACAAACTCTATACTTACTTGGTAAATCCTTTATTTTTAAACCATCGGATATAAACCATATTTATCCATTTAAATTATTTAATTACATATCTAAATAGACATCCATAATTTCACCTTTTCTTAAAATGGTCATATATACAGATTGCCCTTTTTGAAGCGATTTTATTTGCTCTTTAATAGAGTTGAAGTTATGGGGCGTATCGCAACTAGTTCCTAACACGCTTAATATAATATCGCCTCCTAATAAAATTTCATTTCCTAGATAATTAAATTTTAAATAGCCACCGCGCATACCAATTTTTGAAGCTATTGATTTATCTATGACTCGCTGTACTAACATGCCAGAATTCTGAGGAATATTTAAAATCCCCGCTAATCTTTCATCTAAAAAATAGCCATCAAAACCGGTCCAAATAGAACTGGTTTCAAACAACATTTTAATAGCTGGCGTAATAGAAACAGAAAAACCAACACCTTCAAAACCACCACTTTGGGATAATATAAAACTAACTATACCAATAACCTCTCCTTTGTCATTAAACATGGGTCCACCAGAATTCCCATGATTGATAGCGGCATCTGTTTGTAAAAATTCAATAATCTGCCCTCTAGACAACATGCTCTTGTTCATTTTACCGCTTAAATGTCCTGTTGAAAACGAATATTCTAACCCTAATGGTGCTCCAATAATAAAAATAGACTCTCCTATTTTAGTTTTATCGGAGTTCCCAATAAGTGCCGGAATTGCATTTTTAGGAAGGTATTCTAACTTTAACAATGCAATATCTGTTGAAGGAATTGAAGAAATTATTTGTGCATCAATAATGCTACCCGAGTTAAATTTTACTTTTATGGAATTCGCATTATGAACCACATGAGATGCAGTAATAACATGTCCTATGGTATCAATAAGTACTCCCGAGCCTATACCTCCAGTTTGTGCTACGGCTCCATTTTTTATCTCGTAATCGCTTGTTACAATAGTCACTACAGATTTAACGGTAGTCTCATACAAACCAGAGAAATCCTGCGCTTGCAATGTGCTGAAAAACAGACCCAATACTACAAATGCTAAAATTATATTTTTCATGATATTGTTAAATTTTAAATGTTTACAGCTTTTCATCTTTTAAAAAAAACTGTTTATTGTTGAATTGACTATAAATTGAAATTTTTATTGATGGTTTTTACATTAATGTTAAGCAATCTTTAAACCACATGGCTTTATTTGTCTAGACCAAAAAACTGTAGATTCCTGACAAATTGCTTTTTTATATTTTATAGATATATTTGTAAGGATTACACTTTCTCACGTCATAGAATATACAGATGTTAAAAGAAGAATTGTATAAAACAACAGCCATTTTACTTTTTGCTCAAACTGAAAAAGCCGAAAGTAATTTAAAACCAATTGTTTGCAGAAAAAAACAATCGGCTATGCTGTGGAAAAAAATGAATGAACATGTCTTAAAAACCATTCATAAAACCAAACTTCCGTATTTTGTTTATACAGAAAAAGAACAAGTAGGAACCAATTTCGCCGAACGTTTTACCAATGCTATTCAGGAAGTTTACAATCAAGGTTTTAATAATGTAATCACCATTGGTAACGATACACCACATTTACAACCAAAACATATTTTAGAGGCGGTTGAAAAACTACAAAACAACCAACTGGTTTTAGGGCCGTCAAGAGACGGTGGTTTTTATTTAATGGGACTTAAAAAATCACATTTCAACACAAAAACTTTTTTAAAATTACCCTGGCAAACCGGGCAACTTACCAAAACCATTGCGCGTTTAATTACCAAAAAAAATGATGTTATCTGCTTTCTTGAAACCCTTCAGGACATCGATTTTATTGCCGATATAAAAGCCATTTTAAAAGATAAAATTCATCAAATTTCAGTGGGTATTTTGCTCGTTTTAAAGCAAATAATTCGTTCTTTAAAACCAATCCCCGACAACAATACTTCACTTTATCATTCCCTTTGTAATACAACTTACTTTAACAAAGGATCTCCGCAATTGCTTCATATTTAGTTTTTAAACATTTTATTTTTATTAACAAAAAACATTTTAAATAATGAAGCATCTATTACTATGGGTGTTGCTTGGCTTTTCAATAACAGCAGTAGCACAAGACGATTTTACTGTAACGGTAATCGACACCGAAACCAACCAAGTTATACCAAATATCGAAATTAAATTAGTAAACAATTCACAAGGCATCAACCTTACCCAAACCACCAACCAACAAGGAAAAGCTATTTTTAGAAACATTCCTGTTTTAAATGGCTATCAAGTTTTTTTTGAAGGAAACAATCAATACGCTTCGTCTTTTAGCAGCCGAATTGACGTGCGCTCCAATCAAAGTCCAAACATTCAATTAGAACTTTCAAAAAGCATAACTAACCAACAAGAACTAGAAGAAGTAGTGCTTACCAATCGTGCCATTGCAAAAATCAACCGTCGCGACGCCGAAGTTTCTTTTGAGTTAAAAGCCGAAGAAATTGAAGAAATTCCGGTTGAAGGAAGAGATATTACACGTGTGCTATTCCGTTTGCCAAACGTTACACAAGCCACCGGATTTTTTCCGGAAGCGCCCAATGTGAGTGTCAACGGTGGAAATTCGCTATTTACTTCCTACACCATTGATGGGATGGACAATAACGAGCGTTTTTTGGGCGGACAAAAATTTAACATTCCTGCTGGAGCTGTAAAAGATATCACCGTTTTCACCAGTAATTATTCTGCTGAATATGGTTTAACCAGTAATGGCGTGATAGATATTACCACAAAATCTGGAAGTAATACCACCAAAGGCGAGGCCTATTTCATCACTCGTCCTGGGCCTGATATTGATGGTTCTAGTCCTTTTGCGCAACGCGACCTTTCTGGAAATCAAGTAAAAGACGGCTTTGCACGTTACCAAGCCGGTGGCACTGTGGGCGGAGCTTTGGAAAAAGACAAAACCTTCTACTTCTTTAATTTTGAACACACCACTGATATTAAAGACAACTTGTTAAACGTACCCGATTTAGGCGTAAATGAAACCGTAAGAGGAAACAACTCTTTTAATTATTTTACCGCAAAAATAGACCACAATTGGAATGCTAATATTAGAAGTTCGTTAAGAGCAAACGTTGGTATTGTAGGTGTTGAGCGACAAGGTGGCGGATTGGATGGTGGTGTGCAATTTGAAAGCGCCAAAAACACGCAAGAACGCAACAGCATTAACATTGCCTTTAAAAACAGTTATAACTTTGGCAATCTTTCTGCCGAAACCAATGTACTGTACAGCCGTTTTAGATGGAATTATGCCGACCCCGAAAATGAAAACAACCCACAAGTGATTGTACGCAACCCCAACGAAGAAACCATTGCCGTACTTGGGCATCCTGGATTTGTGTTTGATGCTATTGAAAACACATTTCAAGTACAACAAAAATTTAAATACTACGTAAATAATCACACTCTAAAAGCAGGAGCCAACCTGATTAGTGGCGACCACAAGCTGTTTGGTGGTGGCAATCCCAACGGAATTTATACCGTAGATTTAACCCAAGCGCAAATAGACGCACTGAGAGCCAGCGGTGTGAATAAAAATTTAGGTATTAACGATATTCCGCTAGATGCACAAGTGGTTAATTATAATGTTGAATTGCGTCCTGCTTCTTTCGGTAAAACCCAAAATATCATTAGCTTTTATGTAGAAGATTTGTGGGCCGTTAACGAAAAATTAAACCTTACACTTGGTTTACGATATGATTACGACAATCTATCCAAAGGAGGCAACACCAAGGGCGACACCGATAATATTGCGCCACGATTTAATTTCAATTACGAATTAACGCAAAATAGCACTATAAGAGGCGGTTATGGCATTGCTTACGACAAAATAAACTATGCGCTTTACAGCGATGCCTTGCAGCAAAACACTACTTCGGCAGATTATAGATTGCAAATTCAAGAATTGATCAATCAAGACATTTTACCCGCAAATACCGATATAGACCGCGTTACTTTCGACGGAAACATTTCTGCCAATGTTAGTGGCGTATCTTATTTACAAGGCCCATCGGGTGCCGATTTGCAAGACCAACGTGAAGGCGTTTTTTCAAATGAACGCAGAATTTTAAATCCGAATGGATACGACAACCCGTTATCTCACCAATTCTCGTTGGGTTATCAATTACAAATGGACGATGACAAATTATTTTTTATAGATGTGTTTCACAACCGAGGCGAAAACTTATTCCGTTTACGCAACTTAAATGCAGCAGCAGAATATCCTATCGATGCCAATTTTCAACCCAGCGATGTGAGACCTACCGATGTTGCCGATGCCACTAGGCCCATTCCAATTGTAAACGGTGTTGGTATTATTAACGGTCAAGAAGTGAGCGGCGTTGCCAGAAACGTGGTAATGAGCGAGTCTGAAGGACGATCAGAATATTGGGCAGCCAGCTTCAACCTTCAAAAGGTGCGTGGAAAAGACAACTATTCTTACCGATTGAATTACACCCTTTCTTCACTTAAAAACAATACCGAAGACATCAACTTTAGAGCGCAAGATGGCAATAATTACGGCACAGAATGGGGTCCGTCTATAAACGACAGAACCCATAATATCAACGGGATTTTCAACTATTATCCTTTAAAGGGAACCACCGTAACCTTAGCTTCTATTTTACAAAGCGGGCAACCCATTAACCGAATTCCCGATGCGGCCATTTTTGGCACCACCGATTTAAACGGTGACGGTTCCGGTTTTGGCGATGCTTTTGTGGGTAACAGTGATCGCTCGCCGGGCGAAAGCCGTAACAACGACCGTTTGCCTTGGTCGTTCAATTTTGATGTGGGTGTGCAACACCAGCTTGCATTCGATAACCACACAAAAATTGAATTAAGAGCCGATATTTTTAATGTGTTTGATGTTGAAAATTTAAGCGGTTATAGCAACAATGCTACACAAAGTAACCAAATACAAGCAGGACCAGCGTCAAGCGGAAGATTTATTCAGCGTAATGCCGGACCACCAAGACAGTTTCAATTTGGTGTACGTTATTTGTTTTAATTCATTTTAATAAAAACTAGGCAGGAAGTTTTAGATGCTCTCTGTTTTGGTTTCTTATATTTAGCTTATGAGAAGGTTTATAATTATTCTATTATCTGTGATGGCTTTTTCTTGTGGCGAAAACAAAAAGCAAGAAGCTGTTGATGTGTTGTCACTTTCGTGGGAAGACATTCAGCAACAAGCCAATGGTAAAACGGTTACCATGATGATGTGGACAGGCGATTCTAAAATTAACAGCTTTATGAAAGATTATATAGTGCCAAAAGTTAAGGAAGAACACAACATCAATCTGGAAATAACAAGTGGTCAAGGCGCTGCCATTGTGCAAGTACTAATGACTGAAGAAATGGCCAATAAATCGCAAAGCGACATCGATTTGGTTTGGATTAATGGCGAAACTTTTTACCAAATAAAACAAATAGATGGACTTTTTGGACCGTGGACGGATAAGATTCCGAATTCGAGTTACATCGATTTTGAAAATCCTTTTATAGGCATCGATTTTCAGCAACCCATTGAAGGTTTCGAATTACCTTGGGGCAATGTGCAAATGACCTTAATTTACGATCAAAACAAAATAGAAAATCCTCCATTAACAAGAGCCGAATTGGAAGCCTATGTCAAAAAACATCCTGGAACTTTTACTTTCGACAACCATTTTACGGGACTCACTTTTTTAAAAGCACTTTTAATAGATATCGCAGGCGGAAACGATGCGCTTTCGGGTGCATTTGATAAAGAAAAATACAACCAATACAGCACCGAACTTTGGAACTATATTAAAAAACTAAAGCCCTATTTGTGGAATAAAGGCGAAGTTTTTCCTGAAAATGTAGCGCAAATGCATCAGCTTTTTGCCGGTGGCGAACTGTGGTTTACAATGAGTAATAACGATGCCGAAGTTGATAATAAAATAAACGAAGGCCTATTTCCAGAAACGGCAAGAGCCTATGTGCCAGATTTTGGCACCATTCAAAACTCACATTATCTAGGTATTACTAAAAATTCGGGTAATAAAGCCGCTGCAATGGTGGTGGCAAACGCAATGGTTTCGGCCGAAGCACAATTAAAAAAAATGAATCCCGATGTTTGGGGCGATGGGACGGTTTTAAGTTTGAATAAACTTTCAGAACTTCAAAAAAATGCCCTTGAAAACATTCCGCAACGAAGATATGCTCCCAACAGAAAAGATATTCAACACAAAGCATTGATGGAGCTTGCTCCGGAATATATGATTCGGTTAGCCGAAGATTTTAGAAAAGAAATTATCAATTAAAATGAAGCAAAGTAGCCTTTATAAAATACTTTTTTTGGTTATTGTGGTATTGCCCGTAGCATCAGGATTGGTATATGCGTTGCTGTTTAGTCTGGGAATTATTGGCGTTTTAAAACAGGGTTTTAATGTTGATGCCTGGCAGGTGGTTTTGTTTAACAAACCCTTTTGGTCCAGTATTGGTTATAGTTTGTACATTGCTTTAGTGAGTGTGGGTATGAGTTTAAGCATCGCTTTAAGCATCGCACTGAGTTGGCAAAAACAATTGCAAAAGGGATTTCTCTCCAACGCTATTTATTTGCCACTTTGTTTTCCAGCTACGGTTATGGCTTTTTTTGGTTTTCACTTGTTGTCTAAATCGGGTTTGCTTTCTCGAATGAGTTTTAACTTAGGATTAAGCCAAGACATCAACAGTTTTCCGTTACTTATTAAAGATAGCCTTGGAATGGGCATCATTTTCACATCGATACTTTTAATCACACCATTCTTCATCATTTTGTTTGCCAGTTTATACCAAAACGAAAAAATACCCTCTTTTGTAAACTTAGCCAAAACCTTTGGCGCCACTAATCGCCAGATTTTAAGAAAAGTAATCATTCCTATTTTATTAAAACGAAGCGCAACCACCATTTACTTATTCATCATATTTGTAATGGGAAGTTATGAAGTGCCACTGCTTTTAGGGCGACAAAACCCGCAAATGATTTCGGTTGCTGTTCTTCAAAAAATACAACGTTTTAACCTGTATGATATGCCACAAGGCTATGCAATGAGTTTGCTTTATGTGCTGCTCATTTTATTAATTCTAGTGGTTTTATACCTTAATAACAATCGGCTTTTTAACCATCAAAACCAGTAATGTTTAAAAAAGTATTGCAATATCTATTTATAAGTTCCATCGGTTTTCCGCTGGTGTTTTTGCTTTTGCTTTCATTGAGCCGCAGTTGGCAATTTCCGGCAATATGGCCTCAGCAATTGTCATTTGCCAATTGGGAGTTTCTACAAAAAAGCAACGCGCAACTTTTTCAAACCTTTTTTCTTTCGCTGGGTATTTCGCTATTAGTGGCTGTTACGGTAACGGTTTTAGCTTTTTTTATTTCAAAAGAAATTGCTTATAGCAAACGGAAATCAACTTATTTATTTTTAACCTACATTCCTTATTTGCTGTCGCCCGTAATTATGGCCGTAATTTTTCAGTATTACTTTATTTTAACCCATTTATCAGGAACCTTTTTGGGAGTAGCCTTGGCACAATTTCTCATTGCGTTTCCTTATGGCGTGCTGATTTACATCAATTTTTGGAACAAACAAATCAACGAGTTGGAAGCCTTGAGTTACACCTTGGGCGCAAACAAATGGCAGACCTTGAAAAAAGTACTATTACCACTTTCAAAAAACGCATTGATACTTTGTTTTTTTCAGGTATTTCTCATTTCGTGGTTTGAATATGGATTGACCAATTTAATAGGCACCGGAAAAATTAAAACTTTAACCGTAAGCGTGTTCAATTTTATAAACGAAGCCAATATATTTTATGCAGCTTTGGCCTGCTGTTTGCTTGTTGTACCGCCAATGATTTTGTTATACATCAACAAGCGATATATATTTATAAAACGATAAATTATTTATCTATTCACCAAAAAGCAGTATATTTGGTGATTGTATTCACTAAAAAGCATTATATTTGGTGAATAGAAACAAATTACAATGATACAAAGACAACTCAAAGCAGTCATAAATCAAAAACTTTCTACGGGAAGAGCCATTGTTGTTACAGGCCCAAGAAGGGTTGGAAAAACCACGCTTTTAAATTTGTTTTTAGAAAACAACAATCATTTATTTTTAGATGGTGATGACCCTAAGGTGCGGGAATTGCTCGCCGATGCCAACACCCAATTGCTCAAATCTATTTTGGGGAAACACAAACTCGTTTTTATCGATGAAGCACAAAGAATTTCTAATATTGGCCTAACACTCAAAATTATAACCGACCAGTTTAAAGAAGTGCAACTCTTGGTGAGCGGCTCATCGGCATTGGACCTTAACAGTAACATAAACGAACCCTTAACAGGGCGAAAATGGGATTTTCAATTATTTCCTATAAGTTGGCAGGAATTAGAAAATAACATCGGGTATGTGGCCGCAGAGCAACAGTTGGAAATGCGAATTATCTATGGGATGTACCCCGAAGTAATTACCCATCAAGGAGAGGAGATTGACTATCTTAAAGAATTGTCTGATAGCTATTTATATAAAGATTTATTGGGCTATGCCGGTATTCGAAAACCGGAAGTTTTACAAAAATTGGTAAGAACTTTGGCATTGCAGATAGGTAGTGAAGTAAGTTACAACGAACTGTCGCAGTTGCTAGGAATAGATAAAAATACCGTAAGTAATTATATAGATTTATTGATAAAAACCTATGTGATTTTTAAACTTCCCAGTTTTAGCCGCAACCTTAGAAATGAAATAAAAACCAATCAAAAAATCTATTTTTACGATACCGGAATTCGCAATACGGTCATTGGAAATTTTAATCCCTTAGAAAGTAGAAATGATAAAGGAGCTTTGTGGGAAAATTTTTTAATCAGTGAACGATTAAAACAACTTTCTTACAGCCGTAGCATCACCAACGCTTATTTTTGGAGAACTCGCATTCAACAGGAAATTGATTATGTTGAAGAAGATTCGGGTAAAATAAAAGGCTATGAGTTTAAATGGAATCCCAATTCAAAAATCAAAAAACATCCCATTTTTCAGGAAACTTACAATGCAGAGATAGAGGCGGTAAGCCGTACTAATTTCAGAAACTTTATTTTAGCCTAATGCAGCCACTACTTCACATAAAAAACCTTTCAAAATCTTTTGGCAACGAAAGCATTTTGACCAATGTGAATTTGCACTTAAAACACAACGAAGTATTGAGCGTTATAGGCACATCGGGAAGTGGAAAAACCACTTTGCTTAAAATTATTGCCGGATTAGAACAACAAACCACAGGCGAATTATGGTTAAACGAAAATGAAATAAGTAATCAACCAGCACAAAACCGAAACATCGTGTATCTGTATCAAGAAGCCCTTTTATTTCCCCATTTAAACGTTTTTGAAAACATTGCCTTTGGATTACGACTCAAAAAACAACCAAGCATCGACATAAAAACCAAAGTCGAAAAAATGTTAACCTATTTAGAGCTTGAAAAACACAAAAACAAAATGCCACATCAACTTTCGGGCGGACAAAAACAACGCGTCTCATTTGGTAGAGCAATGGTGGTCGAACCCAAAATTTTATTGTTAGACGAACCCTTTGGTGCTTTAGACAGCCATACCCGAACTAAAATGCAGGTACTTTTTAAAGGTTTGGTAGGTAAACTAAACATTTCAGCTCTATTTGTAACCCACGATATCAAAGAAGCCATTATAATGGGAAACACTATTGGTAAAATTGAAAAAGGAAATTGGCAACAATACCAAAATAAACAAGCCTTTTATGATGATGAAACTTCAGGTGTGAAAAACGAAATAGCCTTTTGGAAAGACATAATAACATAACTATGAATCAAAATTTCAACCACATACAATCCATCTATTGGGTGTTTACCCAACTCTGCAACGACGATTGCGACCACTGCTATAACGACAGCAGTCCGTTTGGCGCGCGCATATCCAAAGAAGATTGTATGGCCATTATTGATAATTTACCCGAAAAAGTAGATCGCCTTATTTTGAGTGGTGGCGAACCTTTAGCGGATAAAAAATTACTTTACGCCATTTTAGATAAAGTTAAGGAAAAATACCAAGGTAATACCCAAATAATGTTGCAGACCAACGGCGATTTGCTCAACAAAGAACGCCTAGAGAAACTCATAGAAAAAGGCGTTACCCGTTTTGACATTGCCAGTATAGACCGCTATCACAAACACGCTGGTAATCGCCTGATGCAACTAGCCGATTTGTTTGAAAGCTGTGGCGTAAACGGCGACGACAAAGACCCTTTGGTAGACAGTAATTACTTAACCAATAAAGCATTGAGTTGGGGTTATTGGGGCGCCAACGAAGAGATGTGGATAGGTGGCAATTGGGCAAGAGGCAAAGCCCTAAAACACGATATTTGGCACAAAGACCCTAACCATAATTTTTGTACTATATTAAGTGGCGCGCGCAATTTTTTAGGCGGCTATGACGATATTCCACAGGAAATCAGCATCCAATTGTGGCGCATCAATCCGTGTTGTCCAGGCACACATTTTCCAATGGGCGACGCCCGAAAACAAAAAGTGGCAGACGTTTTGCAGTGTGCATCACAAAACACCGTGTTTAAAATGCTCAATGACGGCGAGCCTTTAAAAATGGGCTTGCATTTAGGTGTTTCAGAAGCCGAAGCAAAAACAAAAAACGAAGAACTGAAAAATATTTGCCTCTATTGCGACCATTTTATGAAATGCCATAAAAATGATATATTTGATAAAAATGGGGTAAAAGCATCCAAATAGAAATAGATATTCTGATTTTAATAATGTTTAAAATACCAAAAATCCTAAAAGATTTTTCTTCTTACATTTATTAAATACTTACTCTTCTTCAACTTCCACAGTGTTAGAAAAAGTGTTTATCACACTATTAACTTTTGGATTATCTATAATTTGCAACGAACCATCTATTCGTTTTATAGTAATAGTTTTTATAGACGTTTCAGTACCCACACCAAAATGCAAAACCGAGGTTTGATCACTTGCTAAACCCTCTCCTGTAATTTGAAACTCTGTTAGTTTTTTTCCTGAACCTAAAGTAACAGTGACTTTAGCACCAATATTTTTGGCATTTTTAGGTGCCTTTACTTGAACAAAATTGTGTTCTGACCCATTATTCAAATAGGCTAATGATGGTGAACCTATGTTGGCCCAAATCATATCTAAGCTTCCGTCGTTGTTGAAGTCGCTAACTAAAGGAGTTATGGCATAATTTGGGTTTTTTACGCCACTTTTTGTTTCGGTTGGCACAAAGGTATTATCACTTTTTTGAATGAGCATTCTGCTTGGTAAACGAAATAACTTATTAGGTGCCAAATCAATATAATTTTCGGCAACCATTAGGTCTTGTAAGCCATCGTTATTCATATCGGCAAAAGTGGCTCCCCAAGAAAATTCGTAATCGGCCAATTTGGTTTCTTTGGCAACATCGGTAAATTTAAAATGGCCATCGTTTCTAAAAACAATCCATTTTTCATTAAATTTTGAAGCATCTTTAATATCGCCTTTAGCTAAAAAACGAGGCAAGGTGCTTCCGGTATTTGAAAACATAAAATCTACCAAGCCATCATGGTTATAATCGCCAACAGCAATTCCCATGGGGTAGGCAAACTTGTTTGTTGTTGGATTGTCTTTCATGGTAAATGTTAAGTTGCCATTGTTTTTATAGGTTCGTACCTCACCTGTATCATGAGCAACAATAAGGTCTAAATTGGTATCGTTATCAATATCTATTAAAACAGCCATGAACGTATTGTGCACATAATCTAAGCCAGCTTTTTTGGTAATACTTTTAAAATTTTCTTCGCCATCATTCAACAGCAATTCGCTGGTGGAACCATAGGTTTTATCTTCAAAAATGGTTTGTCCTTCCATCAATTCTTTTTTAATGTAGGTGGAAAGAAACACATCCAAATCGCCATCTTTA
The DNA here is from genome assembly GCA_002784145.1 of Flavobacteriaceae bacterium CG_4_10_14_3_um_filter_33_47. Lineage (GTDB taxonomy): Bacteria > Bacteroidota > Bacteroidia > Flavobacteriales > Flavobacteriaceae > Yeosuana. The sequence continues at coordinate 18,088 of PFKE01000069.1, forward strand.
TCTACATCGCCAAGCGTAATTCCGGCAGGTGTAGACTTGTTATTAATAGGCGTTTTAATGGCTTTGTGCGTAAATTTTCCGTTAGTATTATAATACAAATGCAATCCGTCTTCGCGACTCACCATAATGTCCTGAAACCCATTGTCGTCAAAATCGGCAGTAGCAACACCTGTTGACGTAAACTTACCTTTGTCGCCAAGATTTACTATTGAAGTGATTTCTGTAAATGCATTATTTTCAAATTTAAAAAGCGCATCGTTTTTATTTAAACCACCCCCAAACCAGACCTCATCAATACCATCATTATTTATATCAATGATAGCAGAAGGTGCAATTGGTAATGATTTTTCACTTTCATATTGATGTGTAAAAGGTAAATTTATAGCCGTAAATAACGGAATACTTGCCTCGTTTATTGAGGTTTGGTATTTATCAAATTTGGCGTCTTTCCAGAAAAACCCGAGTACTATAATGAGTAATAAAAGTATAAAAATGCCTAAGAGTTTTAAAAATTTTTTAATCATTTGGAAGGTGTTTGTTGGGTTGAAATTTGATATTTAGAAAGTTGAAATAACGATAATGAAAATATAACGACATGTGTGATATTCATTAAAATAGGAAGGACATATTTTCCAATTTCAGGCATAGCCATTCCTATAAACACAAACATAATTAGAACCGTAATGGGATTAAAAAATGCCATATGTTTTTGATAAAACGTACCGCCTTTTAAAATCGCCCATGCAAAAGCAACGGATAGGAGTAGGATAACCACGCGCAATACTTGTACTAAAACTTCAAGAAAGGATTGATAATTAGCAATGACTTTACTGTAAGTTTCAGCAGGTATTTCTTGTTTTAAATGCACCAAACTTCCTATATAACCTCGTGAGCCTATCCATATACCACCAACTGCAAAAGCTATAAAACCAAGTGTTAAAACAATGCGTGCTAAAATTTCGTTGCCACTTTTAAGCATTTTGTAGATGTGCAGATACCCAGCGAAGTAAAAAGGCAATCCCATAACAGATAAAAAATGACCTACTTTTAAATGCTTTAATGGAACAAATTCAAAAAATTGAAAATCGCCTGTGGCTGTAAGAACCTGAGGTGAATAGTGTAAATAAAATTCACCAATACCAACCAAAATAGCCCCAATAAGTCCTAAAAAACCCAATAACTTAGTGAATTTCATGTATTATTATTTTCTATAAATCTAAAAATTTTATTAATGAGTAATATAGTTAAAAAACTAATAGGTAATGCAATTAAAGACCATCCGCTTATCCCACAAATTAATTCAAAAATAAGTTGCCTAAGCGTATCAATAAAGGACACATCAAAGGCCTCTTTTATTTCTTGAACCGTTAATAGGGTGTGTTTTGTATTAAAAATAGTTTCGCCAACATGAATAAAAGGCATAAATAACATAAACTGTAAGGGTGTAGCCAAATAACTAACCACAATCATAACCGGTAGATTGAGTTTAAATTTTATGGAAACAGCGGTTAAAAGTAGGGTTGTAACACCAAATACTGGGAATATAGATATTAATAAACCAACAATTATAGCCTTAATAATGGCATAACGACTTAAGCCTTGTTGAAAGGGTTTCTTTATTTTTTTTAATATGTTTAATAAAATAGGATTCATTGAAAATTTTCTGTTTAAAAAAAATTGATTAATATCCCTTAATACTTACATCCATTAATTTTTCTGCATTTAATTGATACCTTGGGTGTGTTTTCAAAATGGCTTTAATGGTTTCTGGGTTCATGTAACGTTCTGAGTTTTCATTTTTATCCAAATTAACAGCTCCTAACCAATTTGGGCGTTGAAGATTTTCACGAACATTGATACTCCAATCTAAAAGCTGATAGCCCAAACCATGGTTAATACAACTTAAATCGGTTTGGTATTCTGCCTTATCCACTAGTATCGGACAAAATAGTTCGTTCTTTCCAACTGTTAACATTTTACCAAATCCTTTGTTTAAATAATCTGAAACATGAGAAAGTTCATGGCCTAACACACCTATTTGAGCATCAAATCGTAAATTTTTAAAGGTAATGGTGTCTATATATGTTGTGCTTTTTTTACTTATAGTAATAACATAGGTTCTTTTTTTCGCCGAACGAAGCATACTAAACAATGAAGGTCTGGTAGCCAATGGTGTGGCTCTTTTTTTAAGTCTGAACTTAATTTTCACAGGTTTTAATTCTGGAAAATAAGAGAGTGCAATTAACATGGGCTTTTCATAATCTGCAATCAGCAATTTATGGTTGCCAAATTCTGCCTTTAAGGTTGAGATTTCTTCATTGGCAAAACTGTTTTTATCAAAACTCCTTACAATATCCTGAGCCTTCATGGTGCATGAAAACAAAAGCAAACAGCTAATAAAATATTGTATATTATAAAAACTTGTCATTTCTAAAATGCCTTCAAATAGTGGTTTCGGCTATTGAATACATGTTTATAATATTATTTACAATATCTTGGGCCACTTCGTGTTTTACTTTAAGAGGATATTCTGAAATTGACAAATCCTTATTTATAATAGCAATCTTGTTCGTATCATAACCAAAGCCTTCACCTTTGTTTGGAGAATTCGCGACTATACAATCAAAGTTTTTCTTGTTTAATTTAGCGATGGCATGCTCCAAAACATTATCAGTTTCTAAGGCAAAACCGATAGATTTTTGTTGTTTTGTTTTTACTTTTCCAAATTCAAAGGCAATATCAACGTTTTTTACAAATGTCATGGAAAGCTCGTTTTCACTTTTTTTTATTTTGCAATGACTCATTATTTTAGGCGTATAGTCGGCAACAGCTGCGCAAAAAATAGCGATATCTACCCTATTAAAAAGTTTTTCACAAGCTTCATACATTTGTTTACCTGTTTTTACATGAATAATTTTTTCTTTAGGAAAATTAGACGCTATTGAAACAGGCCCGCTAACCAAATACACATTAGCATTTAAATTATGTAATGCTTCTGCGATGGCATAACCCATTTTTCCCGTAGATTCATTAGATAAAAAACGAACGGGGTCGAGATATTCTCTTGTTGGGCCAGCAGTTATTAAAATATTTTTGTTTTGAAGTATCTTTTGCATGCTAAAAAATTTTGATAATATTACCTATTGACCATAAATTTCACATTCTGGTTGAAACGCAAACCAAGCAAAAGCAAAATGATTGCCACTTCTTATGGTTTCTAATTGTTTTCCTTTATGCGTTCCAGAAATGCACTTTCCGGCAATAGTCCACTCAGAGTTTGTTTGAGTATCAAAAAATTCTTGATTCTTAGAAACAAACGTTAATTTTTTGTTGTCAACTATGGGTGAAAATACGGTTACTGCACCAACGGCTTTAGATTCTTTAATATTTTTTGAATCTAAAACCGATAGGGTTTTGCTTTCATAAAAAATAACTAAAGAGTTGTTGTTAATAACATCATTTATAACGGTTTCTTTCTGAATGTTTGTTAATGGATAAATTCTAGTTGTGCCATCAAAAGATACATCTACAATCCGTTCCATGGCTGGTAAGCGCTCATCAACTGTTTCTTTAAACAGAAAGGGTGTTTTATTATCCATGTTATCATAGTTTACATAAGGATTTGAGCCATAATCAACAGCTCCCAAACCATTATTGGTTGATAAAACTGTTCCGTTAGGATAATTTTTTATAAAATCGCTTAGCGAAATAAGTAACGACGGAATAAATTCTAACGAAGCACCATTTAAATCGCCCACAAGTGCTTCGCCAGTAAACTGTTGCCACCAAGATTGGGTTTGTCTATCCCACATAACCATATCACTTTTTCGCAACATGCCCGAAACACCAAAGTCTAATTTATAAGTTTTACCTTCAAAAGTTAGGTTTCTATTAAAGGCAATTGCCGCGTTACACAAAGGACAATAGGTGGCAATTATGGGTGTGCCACCAACCACATCATTGACGATTTCATGATACATCAATACACTTAACGGATAGGCTTTAGCTTCGTTATTGATTTCGACTGCAATAACTGGTTCATGTTCAAAATAAGTGTTTTTGGCTTCCTCTAAACTGATAAAACTTGGCGTGTTTATAGGTGGAATTTGGTCTGGTTTTAACAAGGTTAAAAACTCATCGAGCGGTACACTTTTTTTATCCAAATTGGTTTCCCATTGAGTTTGAACGTTTCTTGGGTTTTTCTGTGCCTTCATATTTTGAAATTGAAAAACAATCAGTAATGCCATTAAATAAAAACCTGTTTTTTTCATTTGTTTATTGATTTAGTTAGTGATATAATTTTTAAGATGTGTTTCCCAATTATAGGTTTTAAACGACAGCTTATAGCCTGTTAAATTTCGAATTAAAACGTGTTGCAATAATTTTTTAATTTGAGATAATCCACCAAAATCGGCACAATACCAAAACAAAAGCTTTGAGGTAACTATCTTTTTTTTATGGTCATCAACTGCAGTTTCTGAAGTAATAAAGCTGTGCATGGATTTATTTAAATCGTTATCGAGTGTATCCTCAGAATAAAAAGCGATTGGTGGGCAACTTTTGGCGCCACAATTTAAAGCAAAGTGAATACGGTAATCGACGGTATCAACTGCTAAAGATTTTATTAGTGGAGATACTAACGGATTTGGCAAATAGCCAAAACTTTTTTTCCAGCGATATTTTCTTAAAATACCGTGTTCTATATCGTCTAAACTAAACCTATTTTGAGCGATTTTAACAGATTTATCTGTGTAAATGGCTTTCATTCCGGCGTCTTCAAAACCCGATAATATTTGAAAACAGGCATTGTAAATATTAATCCAAAATGCTTTTTTTTGTGTATCTGTTTTTAACTGCTGTTGAAAATCTGATATTGATATGTGCTCTAATGTTTGGATTTCCAATTCGGTAGGTTGTTCTAATTTCACTTTAAGCAATAGGGCTCGTGAAACTTCAACTAAATTGTTTTTAGGGTTTATAGGCATATTTTAATGTATATTGGGGATGTGACAAAAACTAACTGGATTTTTAGACTTGGCAAATTCAAAGCCATCTTGCCACCATTGTGTCATTTGCTTTTTATCAAAAATCAGTGGATTATCGGTTAAATGTTTTGGAGGATAGTAAAAATTAATATTGATTTTTTTGTTTAACCCTATAAGTTTTCCAATTATAATGTCTTTAGAACTGTTTTGATGGTTCATAAACTTAAAGGTTCTAAAAAGTAGCGCAAAAGGGTTTTTTATTTTAGGGTTATTTTTGATTGGTTTTTCATTTTCTAAAATAATGACATCAATTTCTGTGGCACCATTTTCAATAGCACACAAAATAGGCACATAACTACCAAAACCCCCATCGGCATATTGATGGTTGTTTTTGTTAAGAATACTCATAAATGGCGTAAAGTTGCACGAAGCCCAAGCCCAATCACAAAAATCGTTGTAAGAACAAGTTTTTGAACTGTAATATTCAATAGTATCTAAAGTGAGATTTGAAACCGTAAAAAAAACTTTTTTATCTTGTCTTTTAAGATCATTAAATTCATCTTCGGTAACGCTTCTTTTAATTAATGCTCTTAAGTTTAAGCTCTCTCCAAAGGTTGGACAGCCTTTAACAAAAGCTCTTAAGGTGTTGAAATGATTAATTTTGGTTTGATATTTATGGTTTACCTTTTTGATGTTGAAAGGGTTGATATTAAAAATATCATCTTGAGAAACTGAAGTATAAATAGATTTAATCTTATCTATTTTACCCAAAGCTAAATGGGTTAGCAGTAAGCTCCCTGTTGAGCAGCCCACCAATAATTTATAGTCGTTGCAACACTGTTCTATAAGGTATTCTGCAATACCTCCAGCAAAAGCACCTTTACAGCCACCACCAGAAATTACTAAGGCTTTCATGAGTTTGTTATTTAAGTAAACAGACGTAAAAAGGCATTAAAACTGACAGTTTTGATTTTTTTTTACAAATATCTATCAGCCCAAGTGGCTATAATTTGTCCCACATATTGCGAATCCTTTCTGTCTGAAAGTAAGTGGTCTGCACCATTTAAGGACACAAAACTTTTTGGATGTCGGGCTGCTTTGTAAATTTCGGCAGCATTATCAATACCAACGGTTGTATCTTGTGGGGAATGCATAATGAGGATGGAGTTTCTAAACGCGTCTAAATTGTGCTTGATGTTTTTGTCTTGAATATCTTCTAAAAAATGTTTTTGAATGGTAAAGTCTCTGCCTCCAATAGAAACCAAGGCTTTTCCTGAGGCATTGATTTCGTCAACACTATTTTTGAAAAGATGTGACACATGCTCAGGATTTGAAGGGGCGCCAATAGTTGCAATAGCTTTAACCGAAGGAATTTTAGCCGAAGCAAACAGTACGGCAGCACCACCAAGCGAATGCCCTATTAACAGTGAAGGCGCTTGATATTCAGCTTCTAAAAATTGCGCAGCACTATACAAATCTTCTATGTTTGATGAAAAGTTGGTATGCTTAAAATCGCCTTCACTTTCTCCCAAACCTGTAAAATCAAAACGTAGTACCGCAATATTTTTTTCGGTTAATGTCTTGCCTATGGTCCTAACGGCTGTTAGGTTTTTATTACAGGTAAAGCAGTGCGCAAAAAGCGCAAAGGCTTTAGGCTGTTCGTTATCTGGCAACTCTAGCCGTGCTGCTAATGTTTGGTTTTTGGAATTTTTGAATGTTATTTTTTTAGAAATCATACTGCAATGGTTATAAAGTTGTAAGAAATAGCAAAGGCTATCACAGAAATAATGATACCTATCATAAAAATGGTATAGGTCCATCTTAAAATTTGGTATTTTCTAGCCAATACTTTACCCAAAAAATATAAGTCTTTGCTCATGGAACTGTACAAATAATCTTTGTCGTTCATAACCTGATCAATTCCTATTTGAAATTCAGACAAGGTCATTTTATGAAAATTTCCAAAAAACAGTAGGTTCACTTTTTTATTGGTCACATCTTCTTTTGTAAAGGTTCCAGAAGTTACACTCGGTCTAGTAGCCAAAACCGATAAAATCATAGATGCCACACTAAAAAACACAAAAATAATGGTTGGATAAATTAAAAAGGCATTGGCAGGATTATCGAATTTTGGGATTAAATTTGATAAGGCCATCGAGATGATGATGGCATTTACAGAAAGTAAAATGTTGGCTTTGGTATCGGCAATATCACTTAAGGTTATGTGGTTTTTTAAGGTGACCCTAAATAAGGTATCTACACTTCGCTCTGAACGATTATCTGAATACGTTTTATTTTTTTCTTTTTTAATTTGCTTTTTTAATTTTTTATGAAGCGTTTTTAAGTTTTCATTTTTTACGGAATTCCAATGTAAATTAGCATATTTGGTGTAATATTTATGTGAATTAAAAAGCTTGATGTTTTCTTGTAACCATGTTTCATTTGAATAGATGCCACAGTTATTATTTGCAAATTCTAATCGAAGATTTTCAGCTATAGACTCATAATTGGTGTCGGCTAAATGGGCAAAATCGGCATCAAACACTATTTCCTCCAAAGTATTATTCGGACTTTCATGAAGTTTTGTGGCATTAATACAGTCTAAAACTTGTGTGGTTTTATCGGTATCATAACTTTGGGCTTCTAAATAGGATTTTGCAATAGCCATGCTATGATCTTCATGTTTAGCTTTGTCTACGGTGTAGCCAATATCATGAAACCATCCTGCTAAAAGCACAATTTCTTTTTCGTCTTCTGATAGATTTTTTGACAAAATAATTTCTTCAATTTTAGACACCACATAATGTGCGTGTTTATAATTATGGTAAATAAAACTGGCTTTTAAATGCTTATTTAAATACTCTAATACATATTGTGATGCATTTTGAACTATTTTACTCATTTTTATTTATGATTTTTGAATTTTGAATTTTTGATTTTTGAATTTTTGTTATCTCGTGTAAATCTTCAAGCTTAGTATTCCACAATTTAGCAACTAATTTTAAAATATTGTTTTTCATAAAGGAGCCTATAGTGGAAAACGTAATATAGATGTTCAAAACAATATTGGTTATATTCTCATCAACTTTATAAAGTTTTATAATATAGGAAAACTCTTGCGTAAACATCATTTCTTTCGTTTTTTCTCCGTAAGTTAAATGCTCTGAAGACGGCTCGGTAATGGTCTCAAACTTTAAGCTCCCTAAATTTAAAACACAATTATGCTCTGTTCCCACCCGATTGACTTTACTGCTATCATATTCAATACGTTTAACGTCTTTGTCCCAAAGATGTCGATATTTTAGCTCGGTTAAATAACTATAAATAATTTCTATATTAGCATTAAACGTTTTATCAATAGTTAGTACGGGTTTATTAGGTTGTCCTGCCAATAAAGGGCTTAACTTTTGAAGGTTATCCTTTATGGTTTCTAAACTTTTGTAAAAATAGTCTAAACTAACTAAATCATAATCTTCCGAGGCTTGTTTCCACTCATTATTAAGTTGATTTTCAAATAATTTGTAAACAGAATTTGTAAAAAGAACATATTCACTATGAGGAATTTTATTTTTTAAAAGCCTATGTATTTTAATAACATCGCGCCCGTAGGGTTTGGAAATATGTTTTACTTTTATAAAATTCAAATCGCCATAATGCACTAAAAACTTAAGATCTAAATTGGTTGTTGTTTTGCACGAACCGCAATTACAAATGCGCATGTTATCATAATTTTGGGTATGATTATGAAAGGCTTCGTGCATGGTAGAGACCTGCTTCATCAAAGCTTCATAAGTGGGAATAGTTGTAAGGTACATAAACAATGCATCGCCTTCTATTTCAACTAATTGTAGGTTTAATGGATTGTTATCGAGTAGAATTTCAAGTAACTCGGCAATAATATGAATGCTGTGCTCTACCTCGGTATTATTTACAAATTTTGTAAATCCACTAATATCTGGCATAAAATAAAGTGCTTTTTGCATCATATTTACAGGTTATCTTGGTGAAATAAATAGAGAAACATTAAATAAAAAGCCGTTACTTAAATTATTCTCAAAAACAATACGGTCTCTAGATCGGTTTGAATTGGTTAAATTGTAGGTTAAATTTTTTCTTAAACCAATTTCCGAGGCCGCCCAAAGCCAACCTATCAATTTTTTCTCAATACGAGTAGTTAATTGAATATCGGAGCGATGCAAATGCAAATTTGAATAATTATTAAACTGAGAGTTAAAGTTAGCTATTTTATAGGAAGCACCATCAATTTCTATGGTATTTCGCCAAATAAGACCATCATTATAATGATAACGGGATTTTACAAATAACGGCAAAATAGCTTCTAACCCCCATTTTTCATTAATATTAATATTAAATGCTAATACGGGAATAATAATGGGACTTCCAAAACGGTAGTTATAACTTGCACCTAAGGCGTATGAAAAATTGTCATTGACTTTCCAGCCCAAAGCAGGCGAAATAGAAAACTTTAAGTAATCTGAAAACGAATTTATGGTTCCAAAATCACCATTTAAATCGGCATTGGCTTTTAAAATCCAAAACTTTTTAGACTTAGTAGGTTTTATGATGGTAATATTTGCGCCTATACTTTGTAAGCCTCTATCTTCTAGATTTTGATAAAACGGATGAATTGTTGAATTATTAAAATGAAATTCCTCTTTATTATATTTTAAACCCGCAACAATGCTTAAAAAATCTTTGTTAATAACGGGCACTTTAAGTTTCATTTCAAGATTGGTATTTGATTTTATATCGTTTTTTGAATTTGAAAAATCACCTGTTTTATCTATGGTTTCCAAGCTGTAACCCGATACATTTTGATATTCGATAGAAACACCCTTCCCAACAGGAACGCCTTTTAGTGCAGGAATACAATAAGTACTGCTACTATCGGTTTGAGAAAATGAAGCAATTATATTTAAAAATACTAATAATATGTTTAAAAAATTTTTCATTGTAAATAATTGAATTTTAAAATATTTGCTTTACCAACATTAGCTTCATTAGCTATATACAAATCACCGTTTTCTGAAAAACAAATCCCTTCGGGCTGTCCAAAATGAGAATAATTAATGTTAAAAACATGTAGCAACTTCCCTTGCCTGTTAAATTCTGCAATCATTTTCCCTATGGATGAAAGCACAAAATAGTGTTTTGTTTTAGGATGAATGGCTATGGCACTTGGAGAAAAATCTTTCTTTATTTTATATTTTTTTTTAAGATCTTTTGAATCGATTTCAAAAACGGCTTGGCTGTTCAATGCGTTATTTTTAATAGAAAAAGCATATATTTTATTTGATTTATGCCCTTTGGTAGCTAACAATAATTGATTGTTCTTTTTGTCAAAACACAAGCCTTCTACATCGTCTTTATTAGATAAAAATGTTTTATGAACGATGGTTTTTGGACTTTCCAAAAAATTTTCAACTTGAAAAAGAGTTCCATTCGATTGCAAAACATAAGCGGTTTTCCCAACAATTACAACATCTTCATAATCGCCATTTTTGCCAAAGGGAATGGTTTTTTTGATAGATTTATGTTTCAAATCATATATATATAGGTCTCCTTTTTCATCATTATGGGCTATAAGTTGATGAGCATTTATAGTATCAATTCCAGATATTTCTCTTAATTCATAAGGCATTTCCCAATACTTTTCGGGTTTACTAAAATTATATGCTGTACTTTCATCAAAATTATTTTTCAATAAATTTTGACAAGATATTAATATTAATAATCCAGAAAAATAAATAGTCCATTTCATGCTTTTGGTTTTAAATCAATTCCTTGAATATATATTTTTGGTCGTATTCCATATCAAAAGCGTCCAAAAATGACACATACTCATCTCTAAATGGATTTTTTGTGTGTTGCAATTCTTGGTTTTTTATATAATTTAAAACCTTATTTATTTGCGATGTATGGTGCGAAAACGCTCCAAATCCTTCTTGCCACGCAAAGGTGCCTTTTACCAAGTTATTATTGTTTATCCAATAGGCCGAACTTTCTTTAATATCATCAATAATATCAGACAGGGATTGTGAAGGTTTTATTTCAATAAGAATATGCATGTGATCTGCCATTCCATCAATGGCAATTGGTTGATGCTTATTTTTTTTAATAACTTTCTTAATGGTTTTTATTAAACCCTCTTTCCATTTTTTATTAATCTTGCCAAATTTGTATTTTACGGCTATAACAACGTGTATAATGATTTCTGAATACGTATTTTCCATGGTTGTCTATTTATAATTTACGCCTTCTTTTATCCAATTGTAGCTCTCTAATTGTGCCCGTTTTGGTGTTTTTATGTTAGGTATTAAATGATTTTTTCCATTGGAGTCAATCCTTCTCTTTTTGGTGTTATCATCTAATTGAAATTGGATTATTTGATTAATTTCTTGCTTTAAATCGTTATCTTCTATTGGAAACCCAACTTCAATTCTACGGTTTAAATTGCGGTTCATCAAATCGGCCGAAGACAAAAATATTTTTTCGTCTTCATCATTTGTAAATTTGTATATTCTGGCATGTTCTAAAAACATATCTACAATTCGGTAAGCTTTTATGTTTTCGCTTAGGGTTTCCTTTTCGGGTATAAGGGTACAAATTCCTCTAACAATCAAGGTGATTTTCACCCCAGCTTGACTTGCTTCATATAGCTTTTGTATGATGTCTTTTTCATCAATGCCATTTACTTTAAAAAATATGCCAGAGGGTTTTCCTTTTTTATGATTTTCAATTTCAATATCTATCCGTTCTAAAAGTTGCTGTTTCATATTAAAACCAGCCACTAATAACGTTTGGATATTAAGGTGCTTTTCTTTGGTTTTTAAAAATTTAAACACCTGTTCAATATCGCAAGTGTATTTTTTTTCTGAAGTAAAAAAACCATGGTCTGCATATATTGCTGCGGTATTTTCGTTAAAATTTCCAGTAGATAAGTAAGCAAATTCTTTTGTGGTTTGTGCATCCAATTTCATGGTAACCAAAGCTATTTTGGCATGCACTTTTAAATGAGGCATACTATAAATAATTTTAATGCCTGCTTTTTGCATTTGATGAGCCCAATGCAAATTGTTATTTTCATCAAAGCGAGCTTTTACTTCAACAAAAACGGTTACTTTTTTGCCGTTTTTAGCTGCACTTATTAGGGCATTTGCTATTAAAGACTGGGTTGAAATTCGGTATAATGTTACTTTAATTTTTGTAACGCGACTATCAATAGCAGCTTGGTTAAAAAATTGTAGTACATAATGATACGAATGATATGGAAAATGCAATAGTTGATTTTTACTGCCAATGACATCGAAAATTGAATTTTCGTTTTCGAATTCTGAATATTTTAACGCAGGATAATCAGGATTTTGAAGTTTTGGTTTTAAAGGATTAGGAAACTTAAATAAATCAAATAAATTATGATAAGTCCCACCAGCAATCATTTCACGTTTTTTAAGTTGAAAGATGTTTTTGCAAAATGCAAGCTCTTCGGGTGGCATTTTAGCATCGTATAAAAAGCGGGTTGGCAAACCTGACTTTCGGGCCTCCACTTTATGTTTAATTTTAAGAATTAAATTACCCGAGTCTTCGTCTTCAATTTCATAATCTTCATCTCTGTTTATTTTTATGGCAAAACAGTGGTTAACAGTGTGGGTTGTAAAAATTAAGTGTAAACATAATTTTATAATTTCATCAAGTGAAATAATATAATGTGTATCCTCTTTTTTTGAAAGTAATTTAAAACGGTCTAATTTGTTTGAAGGGATATTAATATAGGCATACTGAACCGTTTGGTCATCATTTATTAACTTTACCAGAAAATACAAACTTCGGTTGTCTAAAAAATAGGCTTTAGGCTCTTTATCTTTTATGAATACCACTTGAATAAATGACAAAACCTCACTTTTAAAATACCGTTCAACTTCTTTTAAATGGCAGGATTCTATAGGCTGTCCTTGATATACAACAACATGGTTTTGGGCTAATTCTGGAATTACTTGAGTTCGCCATATAGAGCCAAACTGTTCTTGCTGCGAATTAATTTCCTTTAAAATAGCATTTAAAAGGTCGCTTTTTCGAGTGCTTTTATTAAGTGCTAATTGATTTACTTTTACCCTAAAAAACTCATCCAAATTAGATGAGAAAATGGCTAAAAACTTAATGCGTTCATACAAAGGGTTAGCGTTACAGGCTGCCTCATCTAAAATGCACTGGTTAAAATAAAGCCATGAAAGTTCTGAAGGGATGGTTTTCATTTTTTTTGATAAAGCATTAAAGCTATTAATATAAACCCAACACCTGTTAAAGTGGGTGGCAAAATATTAGCACTAATACCGAGTGCAATCATAACAATAGCGACAATAATTAAGAGTATTAATAGTATAGTTTTCATGTTTTTATAATTTAAGTGAATGTTCTGGATATAATTCTTCGTAAGTAACCATCTGATTGGGGCCTAAACGATGTAAAATGTGTTTTCGTTGAATCTCGTCGCCATTACTTAATCCGGCAGCAGCAATCATTTCTGAATAACTATTTACCGTTTTTTTATGAAAATTGGCCACACGAACATATTTGTCATTAACGTCCAGCCCTTTCATCAAACTTTTATCTTGGGTTGCTACACCTACAGGACAGGTATTGGTATTGCATTGTAAGGCTTGAATACAGCCAATGGCCATCATCATAGCACGAGCACTATTAACCGTGTCTGCACCCAAAGCAATTAACCGAATAATGTGAAAAGCCGAAAAAACCCTTCCAGAAGCAATGACCCTAATATGGTTTTTGAACTTATACTTGATAAGACTATCTACCACAAAAGCTAAGCCTTCACGAAGTGGTAACCCAATGGAGTTGGTAAATTCTACAGGTGCTGCACCAGTGCCACCTTCGCCTCCATCAACTGTTATAAAATCGGGTAAAATTTGTGTTTTTTTCATGGCTTCGCAAACCTCAATAAACTCCTCTTTACTACCTACACAAAGCTTAAACCCAACAGGTTTTCCTCCTGAAAGTTCTCGCAATTGCTGTACAAAATGCAATAAACCATCGGCATTTTTAAAAGCGGTATGATAAGGCGGAGAAAGCACATCGGTATGTGGCACAACATCTCTAATTTTGGCTATCTCCTCGGTGTTTTTTGAGGCTGGCAAAATACCACCATGACCTGGTTTGGCACCTTGTGACAATTTAATTTCAATCATTTTTACGTTTTCTATCCTTGCTTTTTTTTCAAAAGTATCCGGACAGAAATCGCCATTTTTTGTGCGGCATCCAAAATAGCCTGTGCCTATTTGCCAAATTAAATCGCCACCACCTTCTAAGTGGTACGGACTTAAACCTCCTTCGCCTGTATTATGGGCAAATCCACCTAATTTAGCCCCTTTGCTTAAAGCCAAAATGGCATTTTTACTTAAGGACCCAAAACTCATGGCGGAAATATTTAAAATACTCGCATGATAAGGTTGTTTACAGTCTTTGCCTCCAAATAAGACTCTTGGGTTTTGTTCAACTTCATCGTGGTGTTTAGGGTACATGGAATGTGCCATACATTCATAACCCGTTCTGTAAACATCGGATTTGGTTCCAAATGGTGTGGTATCGTTTTCGTTTTTGGCGCGAGAATAAATTAACGAACGAAACACACGATTTATAGGCGTTCCCTCAGTATCAGTTTCCACAAAATATTGTTGGATTTCGGGTCTAAAGGATTCTAATAGATATCTAAAATGACCAATTACAGGGAAATTATTTTTTATGGCATGCTTTTTTTGAAAAATATCTGCTATTCCGATTAGTATAAGTGGTATAAAAAGAAGTAAGCTCCATAAAATGGGCATCCAAAAAATTGAAATAACAGCAACAATAATTAAAGCAATTAAGCTTGTAGTAATAAAAATTTCTCTTGGTTTCATTCGTAAATAGTATAATTTGATTTGTTATTCATTTAATGTTTAAAATCCAAAACCCAATCCAAACATAAAGCGTCCTCCATCGTTTGATGAAAAATAAGAAGTTTGCAACGTAAATATGCCAGCGGTATTCATGTACAATCCACCTCCAAAAGCAGTGTGCCAAGTGTTAGAATTATCATTTTTTAGCCATACACGACCATAATCAAACCCTGTAAAAATTCCGAGTTTAGCTGGAAGAATTCCAGCATTAAAGCGAGTAATATTAAGGCGTAAATCGGTATTTTGATAATAGGACGACTGTCCAGAAAACCGTTCGTTTCTATAGCCACGCAAACCGTTTTTACCACCTATACTTGCAGCTTGATAAAACTCAAAATTTTGATTGGAAATGATTTGCCCTTTCCATAGTGTAGAGAGTGTTAAAACATCCTTTTTTACAACGGGATAATCCAATTGAAACGCCGATGTGAGATAGGCAAAATTTTGTTTGCTTACTTCTAAATTGGTTTTCCAACCGGCAATAACTGAAAATTCAATACCTAAAGTTGAAAACGATTTATTGTTTTTATTTTGAAATCCATATTCGGTTTCAACACCTAGAAATTGTTTAGAATCCAACTGGTTACTCGTTAAATTGGTTTCAACAAAACGATTGTCATTATCATTAGGCCGTATATAATCAAAAGGAATGCTTACAGAAAATTCACTTCCCAAACGGCCTCTTTTTACTAAAGATGCTTTAACATTAAATTGCTCCAAACGTGTACGATAAAACTCAATATCCAAGTCATCTTCTATATTTTCGGTGTTGTTACCAAAGCCAAAAAAGTTTTGTGCAAAAGCTGGTGTGGTATAACGTACAGAGAGTTTTAAATTGTTTTTTTCAAAAATCCTTGCAAATTCAGCTGTATAATCTAATTCGTAACCACTAGTTGCTGAAAAATATTTGGCTGCAATGGTGTGTTTTTGGGTAAACGGATTTAATTCATAGCCATATTTTGTAAATAAAGCCAAAGCACCTATCGTAAACCCTTCGTCTGGATTGTACCCTATAGTTGGCAATACTTGGCGTAAATTGTGCTTGAACTTATGAAAGTCGTAATTATTGGGTTCGTAGGCATCGGTTAATCTTTTATAAACTGGCTTACCTTCAAAAACACTTTCCTTTGATTTGTAATCATACACTTTAATGTTTTTGTTGTTTTCAATATGGTATGTGTCTTTATTTTGACCACCTATTAAACAAACACTAATACTGGATTTATGAGAACCTGTAACATGAAATGTATCATCATCATCTAAGCCATAGAGCCAAATTTCTTTGGTAATATTTGGGTCGAATGTTTTATCAAATAATATATCGTTCTCGTCAAGTTCTTTTTTTATTCTTGTTATTTTTAGGTGGGTAAAGCCATTTTCCAATCGTGTTATTTCAAACAAATCGTCTTTATTGGTGCCTTGCAAAATCACGTTTTTGTTAATGGTAGTATAATACATTTCAGCCCATTTTACAAGGTGTTGCCTTCTGTTTTTTAAATGATTGATAATCGCTTCAAAATGTTTGTCTTTAAATTGAATGGGGAAATTAGCAACGGCTTTATCAATGGCTTCGTCGGTTAAGTTTTCTTGCAAAAATTTAGCTTGTTCCAACCAATCGTTCAGACTACTTTTATTGATTAAAATCTTATCGACTTTATAAATAATTTGGTTAAAGTTATTCAGGTTTCTAATATCATCATCAAAAGATTGCATCAACCTAAGCGATGGTACCAATCGTGTGGCTGCACCTGTTAAAAAACCATCAAATTTTGGAAACGCTTGATCGCGATCTCTTGGTATGGGTGCAAAGGTTATGGTGCCATCTGGATTATTATAGGAAGCCCATCGGTATTGATCTTCATGACGGTCCCAATCACCCAACCACATATCGAACAGCCGTGTTTTGATGTATTGTTGCTCGTTGATGTTATATTTTTCGTCTTTTGTTATCTTCTCAATAACCTCATCGGTAGATACAATATCATCCGCATTTCCAAAGGTCGCTTGTGATTTAAATTCTTTGGCAACCCGTTCTTCAATTAAATACAAATCATTTCCTAATTCTTCGTTATACGTTTGTAAAGCCTGTTGTTTTGGCACATAATAAAACTTCGGATTGGTATGGAACACCCCAACAATATCAGATAAACCTCCTGTAATTATGGCTGCAAATGGATAGGATGTGGTGTAGAAATCCATTAAAAAACGCTCTGCAACGGTGTTTTCCAATCGGTCTTTCATATAGTCTTCTTGAAAGGCTTTCACTTGTATAAATTGCGTGGCACTTTTTCGCATACCACGCATTACGTATTCCTTTCCGTCTTTGTCTTCTAATCGCAAAGAAATAGATTGATTGCCGCCTCCTAACTTTGAAGGTGTTAATCCACCAAACAAGGTGTCTAAATTCACAATAGGGTAACGATATGTATTGTAATATAACTGCCTGTAATGATGCCCGAAAAAGGAATTGTATGCTTTGGATTTGTTCTCATTATGTTGGGTATAAATGGATGCTGCTTTATTAGACTCATTAGGAAAATCTGGTATGGAGGTTGCAACTTCTTTTTTTGGCGCTCTTATAAAGTTTGAATACATATGTTGATTGTTAGCATTATAAAAATGCACCTGATGCTTGTTGTCTTGAATATTCAAAACAGCATAACCCAAGCCAGCATAACCAAAAGTTGTGGTGTCATTTTTAAAATGACGCACGGGGTTTACTTTTGAACCAGAACCACTAATGATTTGTGGAATGTTGTTATGCACCAAATATTGCAAATTATGTTCGTGGCCAGAAACCACAATCACCTTGTTTTTGTACTCTTGCAAGATGGTGGTGATTTTATTGGAAAGTTCTCGGTAAAGCGGATGATTTAAATCGGCGGGACTTACGCCTGAAGCATTTCTCAATACATTTAATGGTGCTTTTAACGGATTGAAACCAAATTGCCCGCCGTGGCTTCCATAACTTTCCAAAGGATGGTGCATCGCCAAAACGATGGTTTTACCTTGATTTTTATTGACCAATGATTTGAACTCTAAAATAAATTTCTCTCTAGATTTGATGTCGCAATCATCATTCATTTTTGGGTGCTTATCCCAATTGGTAATGTACCATTCGCTATCTACAAAAATGATAACGATATCATCAGAGACGTTATACTTATCTATAGGACAAGCATTTTGAGGTAAAAACGAATCTTTTCCAAAGGCTTTTTCAATGGATTTTTCTTGGGCTTTTAATCCATCAATCCCCGAATACCAATCATGATTTCCAGGTATAAAAACAACCTTTCCTTTGAAGTTTTTAGCAACGTTTATTTGAGATTGTATAGCTAATTTTGAAGCTTCATGATTGTTTTCAGAATACCCATTAGGATATATATTATCGCCTAAAAACAATAAAACATCATCTTTTTCACCTTCCTTTACAGCTTTCTGTAATGCTTTTAAAGTTTTTGAAGATTCATTGTTTTCTAACTTTCCAGCATCACCTATAAGATAAAGATTAACACCAGAACTCACAAATGTTTGCTGCGTTGGGCTTGTTTTTTCAACGTCTGATGTGGCACAGGATTGTATAATAAAAAGTACTAGAAAAAGTAAAAGTGATTGAATTGCCTGCTTCATTTTTGGTTATTAGTTATGGTTAAACAGACATAAAAAACAGAAGTTCCTGACAAAGAACTAACTCAAGTTTTTAAGAATGTCTTGTATTTGAGATCGTTTTTTATAATCTGGATTAAATTGACGCCATTTTATGTGGCCATCCCTGGAAATAATATAAGTTGCTGGTACTGGTAATTGCTCACTATCGTCTGAATGGCTTTCCTTTAGTTTAGCACCCAGCACAACATTATACATCACACGATGCAAGGTAGAAGGTTTAAAAAGAACGTCGTAAGCTTTGGCTATGGTATTATCTTGGTCATGTACAATGGTAAACTCAACCCCCGTTTTTTTGATGGTTTTTTTAATAAACTCAGATGTTTCAGGAGATACGACCACAACACTGGCCCCTTTTTTAAAAATTAGTGGCAAATGCTCTTGAATTTCTTTTAAGTGCTTGTTGCAAAATGGACACCATTGCCCTCGTATAAAAATAAGCACAACTTCGCCATTCCCAATAGTATCAGTCAAAGAATAGGATGTATTATAGATATCATTTGCCGTGAAATTAGGTGCTATTGCACCAACTTGCAGACCGATTACTTGACTTATTTTTTTCATTTGAAAGTTAATATTTTTTAATAATGTGATGCAATCCCTTTATTTTTATTTCAATTAATATCAATTATTGTTTTAGCATTTCAAAGTAGTTTATAAAAATTCTTTTGCTATGTTGTTTTTTCTAAAAATTAATTTAATAATCTGAAGGGTTGCTAATACAAAAAATAAGGTCGCAAACATAGGATTTAGATAGGTTGTCCATGGTGCTTGACTTTGCTCAAGTATATAGTTTCCGGTATAAATAAAAATTAACATGCCAAGAAACGTTCCTGCTAAAGCGCCTGTAATAAATAGGTAATTGGATGTTCTTGTTGTATTTAGTTTTTCTGTTCTAAACACATACATATAAATACCAGACCAATATGGCCATTGTATAAGATTTAAACTATTTAAAATAACGCCCAATACAAAAGGATATTTTGCCATTTGTAATTGTGATAAGGTGAAATTTGAATCGCTACTTATATTGGTCACAAAATACCATGCTATACTGGCAAAAAATAGGATAGTAAAAATATCTACAAACAGCAATAGCTTTTTTTGTTGAACTAGCCATTTAGCCATATAACTCACTATTAAAAGCACAAAAAACTCAACGACTAAAATTCCAATAATATAAATAGTTAATGCTAGATGACCTTGTTCAAATAAAATCTGTAAGCCAATAACATTAAGATAGCCTAATGGCAAAGTACCTAAAAGACTAATGACGAACCCTAATAGAAGCGCCTTATTTTTGAAACCAACTTTTTGAATCCATTTCATAGGTTATGATATTGATTTTAAATGATTGGTTAGTCGTTTGTTATTAATAACTAATAGCCTTGATTGTTGTAAATTTAAGTAAGAATAGCCTTTTTTATGATTGTAAGCACTTATTTTATATAAAATATTGTAATGCTTTATAATTTCTTTCCAAGCAAAAAAGATAGAATGTTTTGGGTCATAGATATGCGTGGGTTCACTCCCAGCGCCATTAAGCTCTATAATGGAGAGGTTATTACCTTGCTCTAAATCTTCACGAGATTGAACCATAATGTCAAGTCTTCCAAAATGGAAATCGGGTATTTGCAAGCATATTTCATTAATGGTATTTGTTAATGTGTCGTTAATCCAATGGCTAACATCGGTAAATTTACTACCGCGAACGTGGTTGCCAAAAGGCACTAAATTTAACGATTCTTCTTTTGATAATACGGTGTTTAATGTATTGCCATACTTCTTTATTAAAGTATCCAATTGCAATGCATACCTAGGATTTTGTTCAATAAGCTCTTGAATTGTGTTTACACCATTGCCTTTAACAATAAGAAATTCTTTAAACACAATACCAGAAATTTGCCCTTTTCGCTCATTGGGCATTCTATGATAGAAAATGCCAACCTCAAGTGGGTAATGGATACATTCCTGAATTATAAATTCGTAATCTACTTTTTGTAAATAATCGCTTAACACTTCCCAAGACTCTATTTTTTCAACCCTTAAACCTTGCAAACCCATATCGGGTTTTATAATGAACGGAAATTGAATTTTGGTATTCTCAATGCGTTTCTTTATGTCTTCAAGTTTTTGGTTTGCGTTAAAAAAAAGCGTTTCAGGATAGTAGTTTTTTGGAATTAAATCATAAATTTCCTTTTTACTTTCCAAGGCAAAACCGCCATTAATTATTTTAGGGTTGCTAGCATTAAAAAACCCTAAAGAGCGTGCTTTTATACTAAGATAAATCCAATAAAAAAAAATAGGAAAATAGATAACCTGCATGGGCCAATATTCCCAATTAAAAAGTTTATGAAACGTATTTTTTAAGGTTCTCAAAACGTTATGTGCACTGTTGTAGTATTTTTAATTCTATCGATATAAGTCATCTCCACATTTTTATAAAGCATTACTAATTGTGTAATACTTACAGTTTTTGTTTTATCTTCTCGACTGATAACTAAACCAAATTCGGTGTTTTCAGTATGTGTATGACTATGAAATGATAGTATATCATGAGCCGTTATGGTTGATTTTTCTTTGTGAAAATTTTGAAACCATTCGTTTCTGATTTGCTGCTGATTTTGATTGTATAGTGTTGCAGACGACCAAAAATGTGGTTCTTGAATTGATTTTGGTATGATATGTTTTTTAGTACCATCCCATTTCACTTCGGTTAATTTGGAATTGTAAAAAATAATAAGGGTAAAAGGTTCTATTTCTTTTAAATTTATTTCAGAAAAATAATAAATAGGATCTTCGTCATTTATAATGTCTTTTAAAATAACACCTCTGCTTTTTAAATAATGCTTTTTTTTTTGATGGTTTACAAAAGCACCGTTTAGTAAAACAATGCAGGTGCCATCCTCTTTTGCAATAATCCAAGTACCACCAGCTTGCTCGTCTTTGGGATACAATAGTTTTGTACCATTTTCAAAATACATCTTTGGCTCAATAGTAGGCCGATATATTTTTTCATCTCTATTTGACGTTAGTACAAACCCATCTTGAATTGGCACAAAACTTACTGAACACATTGTTTCCGGTGTCTAATAGTTGCTGGTGCTAAACCAAAGGTATCATCAATAAAATTAATACAATTTACTTCAAGCAACCCTACTTTAATAAGAGCTTGATGGTGAATACTGTGTTCTAAACAATACCCTAACTCTCTTAAAAATGAGGTGTTAATTTGAAGTTGTTTACCTTCTTCGGCACAAAAATTACCTTCTAAAATAAAGTTTGCGTCTTTAGTATTTTGCTTTAATTTATCGCAAATATCATCTATCAATTGAATAGCAATTTGAGTATTGGTCTCAATTAAAAGATTTCTTTCACGGTTATCGTAATTGATTAGTTTAGATTCTAAACCATTAAAAACACTTTGATAAAACTCTAAAATATGCCTTACATGCTGCCCAATAGTTGCACCAAATAAGGTTGAAGATGGGAATGTATACTGCTCGTTTGTTAGTTTAAGCAAAACATGTTTTATTTCGTTTAAGTTTTCTTGACAATAAGTTTGCATCTTTTTGATGTATTAATAGTTATAACCCTTAGCTTGGTTGCTTTCTAAATTTACGCCTAGGCCTAAAACCATACGATTTACAAAATTAAAATATGACACTACAAGTGTGGCATCTAGAATAGCTTTATCAGACAATCCCATGGTTTTAAGTTTATTGATTTGTTCAGGCTCTTTAAAATTGTAAGGATTTAAAGTTAAAGTCTCTGCAAATTGGCAAAGTAAAAATTCTTTTTTAGAAAGTTGGGCTTCTTTAAAATTATTTTGCAATCTTAAAATATTTTCATCATTTTTCCAATAATGATTAAGTGCTTCGGCGTGATGAATTTGACAATAATGGCATTTGTTTGCTACCGAAGTAACCACTGCCATCATTTCGCGCTCGGCTCTGGTAAGTTCTGATTTAGAAAACATAATTTCTAAATACAAATCCATATGTTTTACGATACTTTCTGGTCGTAAACTTTGGATTTTATGAACCTCGGCAAGCTGGCCCCTTTTTTTAATGAGATCATCATATATGTCTTTTAGCCTGCCCTCAGCCTGGTCATATTCTATAATTGCAATACTTGCCATACTTTAATTTTCGAAACTTTAATAAAAAGATGTTATTTTTTCCAAGCTCTGCCTGCAAAAGCAGCATCTACCTCTGGATGTGTTAAATGATTGGAATAGTTGCTTAAAGTTTTAACCGCAATACCGGCAACAATGCCTAGTACGTGCGTTTCTTGATATCCAACTGCTAAAAAATCATCAACATCTTCTTGAGTGGCATGACCACGATTAGCGGTAAGTGTTCTTGTTAGTTTTGACAAAGCTGCTAATTTAACGTCAGGCACTAGTTTATTGTCTCGAATAGCATTGGTAACTTCGGCTGGTACTTTAGTCATCATATCACCTACAAAACTATGTGCTGCCATACAATATTCGCAATTATTTTCAAAAGCTACCGATAGAAAAACGACTTCTTGCTCAACCGAATTAAATCCAGAATTGGCTCTAAATGAATTGTATGCATAGGTATAAGCATCTAATAGAGCGGGATTGTTTCCCATTTTTAAATACATATTAGGTACAAACCCTAATGCCTTTTGGGTAGAATTAAAAATATCTTGGGTAATGGGTGAAATGGAATTGTTTTCTAATGTTAAATGTGCCATGGTTATTGAAATTAAAAAACAATCTTGATGGTTTACATCAAGATTGCTTTATTAGTATTATTTAAAATTAATATTCTGCTTCTACAGTAACTTCTACCGTTTTTGCTATATTCGTAGCTGGTTTACCTCCTTTAAACGCTACTTCATGATCTGCTAAGGTAACGTTGAATTTTGAATTTAAGCTTACTTTACCTTCTTTTACGGTAATAGTAGCTTTTTCATTAATTGGTTTTGCAACACCGTTAATGGTTAGTTCCCCAGCTACATCTGCCGTGTAAGTACCATCTTTAGAGAAATCTAAACTTGCTATATTTTCAATTTTACCGGTTAATTTAGCTTTTGGGTTGGCTTTGGTGTTTAAAAACTTTTTACCGTTAAAATGTTCTTGCATTAAGGCTTTTTCAAACTCGAAACTTTGCATGGGTACTGAAAACACGATATCTCCAGATGCTGTGTCTAAAGTACTAACTGAAGCATAGTTATTGGCTTCAATATTTTCAGCAGGTGTTGTAGAAAAAAACTTAATGTGTGTTTTTGAACTTACTTGTTTTTGGGCAAAAGTTGTTAGTGATATAAAAACCATTGCGATCATTGATAAAATTACTTTTTTCATGTTTTTAAAATTTAATTAATTATTATTGACTTATTTATTGGGTTACGATGTCACACTTATCTAGGATGACGTTTTCATACATTTCTAAATCTTCATCAAAAGAAGCTCCAGAACGAATGACTCCTTTTACAGTAACTTTATCACCAATTTTTACACCTTTGGTACTTTCATTGGTTTCAGAAGTGAAGGTGGCACTTACACCTGCTTTGTCTGAACTGTTTTTAAGAAGAATTACTTTTTGCTTATTAAAATCTTCAGTTATGTTTGCAACAATTCCTGTTATTTCTAACACTTTTGAATTGCCTTCTTCATCTAAATACTTATTGTTTGCTTTATTGGCATCGGTTAGGTATTCGTTTACGATGTCGCTTGCATTATAACTGTAATCTGTTTTGGTTGCCTGTATATCTCTAGCGGGTTTAAAAAACATGGATAAAGCAATACCAATGGCTACTAAAACACCAACAGATAGCACTATTAAAATTTTTTTCTTGGTTGTCATTTTTTAATTTTTAATCATTTGTTTTACTAAAGGTATAGACAAGCTATTTATTAATTCCTGACAATTAATTTTAAAATAATAATAAAACCTGTTTTAAATGATTGATTTTAATGCCTCTATGCAAATGGCTAAATTAAAAAACCCAGAAGAATTATAATGTCTTATGGGTTTTTTATTGAAGTTTGATATTTTTAAGATTTATCCAATTCTTGTAAAATCTTTTTCTTTCTATTATTGGATTCTTCAATGTTGGGTTTTGTTTTATTTGAAATCCACCTCCATACAGCATTATCTATGAATTTAGACTGTTGTTCATATGCGGTGCACGTTTTGCACATGGATTTATGAATATACAATTGCAAGCGTTCTTTAATAGACAACGAGGTTAATGTTTGCTTATCAATCAATTCTGTGGTTTTCTTACAAGAATTTACCATCTTATACATTATTTTCTTAAATAGCATTTTTAAAAAATTTAAAAGGTTGCTAGATCCATTTTGTTTCCAAACATTTTTTTAACAACAGTTTGGCTCTATGAATGATCTGCCAATAATTTGACACAGTAATATTTAAATCCTGACAAATCTCATCAGCTTTTTTATCGGTTAAATATTTTGAGGTTATTGCCTGCTTCCAATGGATTGGCAAATCATCCATGCAATGTTGCATGACTTTATTAAACTCTGGGTTATCCAGAAGCTCTTGGTCTTGAGTCCCAATAGGATTTATGCTGGCGTCTTTCCAATTTTCAGAATCATTAAAAAACCCGTTAGAGAGTTCCACGCCTTGGTCTTCTGTTAAACTTACTGTTTTTTTGGTAGTTTTAGAACTTAATCTGTAATAATCTACAACCTTATTATTTAATATAGAAAACAACCAAGTTTTGGGCTGGCTGTTGCCTTTAAAACTATCTAACTTATTATAAGCAGCTAAAAACGTGTCTTGTACCAAATCTTCTGCGGTTTCCTTTGAAGATGTTTTATAAAAAGCCCAAGAAAAAAGCGCATCGCTATAGTCGTTAACCCAATTTTCAATTATTAACTTTGATTCCATGTCAATGGTTTTCATAAACATTCCAAACTTATATTAACAATTCAAATATACTAATTAACAGTTAACAAAAATTAATTTAGATTTAAAATTAAAAGCAAACAAAATCTGAAGTTCTTTAAGTTTTTATACAATTCCTATTTCAAACTTTAGCATTTTTATTAAGTAGAATTTCACAATAAAACTGGATTTATTTTGTTTGAATCAAAAATATTATTAGAATAAGTGTGCTTTATATCAAATTTTAAAAGCTTTGCCAGAACCACAATATTTATAAACTTTTACCAACCCTTTAATTCTCAATTCAAATTAAAAAACAAGAAAACTTATTCAACTTATTAGGTCCATATAATTTTATTAATTATTTATTAAAGTATTTGCTTAAATAATTAAATACTTTAACTTTGTACTATGGAAAATAATTCATGCATAAGACAACAAGCCGATATTGAACAAATAAATCGTTGCAAACTCACCGTTTTGGAATTAAATGAATCTATCGACTTTTTAGCCAACGGTCTTTCATTAGTTGGAAATAGCGTAAGACTCAAAATACTTTACCTACTCTTTGAAGAAAAAAGACTTTGTGTTTGCGATTTAAGTGATATTCTTGGAATGAACATATCTGCGATTTCTCAACATTTAAGAAAAATGAAAGACCGAAAACTTTTAAAAACTGAAAGAGATGCCCAAACTATTTTTTATTTACTCACCACTGAATATTCAACATTTTTGAATCCGTTTTTTGAATTGCTTGATAAAAACAAAATTTTATAAACGATATGAAACTTGAAAACCAATTAATAGGCAGCAGTTTGTTAACAGCAATTACAGCTTCTTTATGCTGTATTTCGCCTGTATTGGCTATAATTGCTGGAACAAGTGGAATGGCTTCTGTCTTTTCTTGGATAGAACCTTTTAGGCCTTATCTTATTGTGATTAGTGTTATAGCTCTTGGTTTTGCTTGGTATCAAAAACTATATCCGAAAGCCTTCTGGACTAAAAAAGACAAGGACTGTGAATGTAGTGCGGAAAAAAATCCAAAATTTATTCAATCAAAAATATTTTTGGGAATTGTAACTGTGCTTTCGATAATTATGTTAGCTTTTCCATACTATTCACGGATTTTTTATCCAAAAATAGAAAAAAACATCATCGTAGTTGACAAATTGGATACCAAAACAATTGAATTCAAAATCAATGGAATGAGTTGTGCCAGTTGCGAAGAACACGTCAACCAAGAAGTGAATAAACTAAAAGGGATTTTAAAATCAAAAATCTCTTACATAAATGGAAACGCTCTCATTATATTTGACAAAACCAAGACCAATAAAACGGAAATAGAGAATGCAATAAATGCAACAGGCTTTAAAGTAGGCTACAAAAAAGAAAACTAATGAACGTCCAATCAACATCAGAAATTACTTGTCCAAACTGCGGACATAAAAAAGTAGAAGATATGCCAACAGATGCTTGTCAATTCTTTTACGAATGTGAAAATTGTAAAACAGTTCTGAAACCAAATGAAGGAGATTGTTGTGTTTATTGTTCATTTGGAACTGTAGATTGCCCATCCATTCAAGAAAAGAAAAGTTGTTGTTAAAAATGCACATGGGCTATATAAATACCAAGAAAGTTTTTACATAGGTTTCTGTTCATATAACACCTACTTAATGTCTTTTTTTGGTTTAAAAATAAAGGCACCCGAAAATTTTCGTTTCACTTCTCTTAAAGCTCTGTCAGCTTCTAAGCGAGACGTAAAATTACCAGCCCAAATTTTAAAATTTGGATATTCATAAACCATCCTAGATTCCCATTGATCATATGAATTATTAAATTTTTCCTGAGTTGCTTCAGCATCTGAGCGATTTCCTGAATATACCTGTATTTTATACGTATCGTTTAAATTTACCGTTTTGTTCATTTCTTTTTTAAGATCTAACAAAACTTCTATGTTTTTATCCTGATTTATGTTCACAGTGCCTTCTTGTGCAAATGCGCTTGTGGCTGTGTTTAGGTAGGTTATACATGCTAAAATGCTAATTTTCAAAGTCAATGTTTTCATTTTTATTTATATTTGTTACAAATGTATAAGTTATAAACTTAATTAGTCGGTAATTTATTATTTAGAATCTCTCTAAATTAACAATTATAACTTATCTAGATTTCCAAAATCGAGTTTAAATATTACTTTTGCGTACGTTTTACAACCCTGGTTTACTGTACCTAGTATAGAAAAAACCATACCAAAGTTTAGAAGATAATTTAACCAACAATATGAGACAGGTTATTCACTGTAAATTAAGTAAAAACCTTTTAGGTATATTCTTAATTCTTTTATTAGCGTTTTCAACCACACTTTCAGCTCAGGAAGGAGATCCAGCAAAAGGAAAAACATTGTTTAATGCCAATTGTGCTGCTTGCCACCAGTTAGATAAAAAAATGACAGGACCGGCATTACGAAATGTTGAGACCCGTTTATCAAATGATCAAGGTTTAGATAAAGCATGGCTCTATGCTTGGATTCGCAATAGTCCTGGTCTTATTAAGTCTGGAGACGCTTACGCCAATAAAATTTACAACGAGTACAACGGTACGGCCATGACGGCTTTTCCTCAGTTGTCTGACGAGGATCTTAACAATATTTTAGCCTACACGGCCGAAGTAAAAGAAGAACCAGTCGCAACCCAAACCACCGCTACTGCAGATACAGGATCAGATTCAGCCATTTCAAACGAACTTATTTTAGGCGCTTTAGGCATTTTATTTTTGCTGTTGGCTTCTGGATTATATGTTGTTAATAAAACATTGCGCAGGTTTGCCGAAGCCAAAAACATAGAATTGGCTGAGACCTCTAAAAGACGACCGCTATGGAAAGCTTTTGTTCAAAATCAGTTTTTAGTGTTGGTAACTGCTATCTTTTTGTTGTTATCTAGCGCCTATTTTGTTTATGGATATTTAATGCAAATTGGTATTGATCAAGGCTATCAACCGGTTCAGCCCATTCATTTTTCGCATAAAATTCATGCTGGTGATAATGCTATAGATTGTAATTATTGTCACGCTTCAGCTAGAGTTAGTAAAACATCTGGTATTCCATCGTTAAATGTTTGTATGAATTGCCATAAATCAATTTATGAATATAAAGGCGAAACATCGGTTGAGTATTCTAAAGAGTTTTATGATGCAGAAATTAAAAAACTATATGCCGCCGCAGGATGGGATGATGCCGCTCAGCAATATACTGGAGACTCAAAACCTGTAAAATGGATTAGAATTCACAATCTACCAGATTTTGTTTACTTTAACCACTCTCAACATGTTAGTGTTGCAGGTATAGAATGTCAAACTTGTCATGGACCTGTTCAAGAGATGGAAATTGCAAGTCAGTTCTCGTCACTAACCATGGGTTGGTGTATAAATTGTCACAGAACCACCAATGTAAAAGTTGAAGACAATGCATACTATACTAAAATTCATGAGGAATTATCTAAAAAGTATGGTGTTGATAAGTTAACAGCTGCTCAAATGGGTGGACTGGAATGTGGTAAGTGTCATTATTAATTTATTAAGAAGTAATTCAATTATATCATATGTCATCAAACAAGAAATACTGGAAAAGTGTTGAAGAGCTAAACGAAAACAGCTCTATTGTTGAGACGCTAAAACAAAACGAATTTGTAGAAGAAATACCTACAGATGAATTTTTAGGCGATAAAGATTCATTAGAGGCTTCTTCAACATCACGGCGTGATTTCTTAAAATATGTAGGTTTTAGTACCGCAGCAGCTACATTAGCAGCTTGTGAAGGACCTGTCATTAAATCCATACCATACGTTGTGCAACCAGAAGAAATCATTCCGGGTATTGCCAATTATTATGCCACCACGATAGCAGATGGGTATGATTTTGCAAGCGTTTTAGTTAAAACTCGCGAAGGTCGTCCAATTAAAATTGAAAATAACACGCTTGCAGCTACCAGTGGTAATGCCAATGCAAGAGTACATGCATCTGTTTTAGGATTGTATGACAGTTTAAGAGTTCAAAGTCCTAGAAAAAATGGAAACTCAATTTCTTGGGATGAGTTAGATACTGAAGTAGTTCAAAAATTAACAGCATTAAAAGATTCTGGCAAAGACATTGTTTTGTTTACACAAACTTTTGCTAGTCCTTCTACAAGTAAATTAATTGCTGAGTTTAAAGAAACATATGGTAATGTTCGTCATGTAGTTTATGATGCTATATCTGAATCTGCTGCATTGGACGCATACCAAGCAAAATATGGAGAACGTGGTTTAGCTAATTACGATTTTTCAAAAGCCATGACAGTTGTGTCAGTTGGTGCAGATTTCTTAGGAGACTGGCAAGGTGGAGGCTTTGATGCAAATTATTCTAAAAATAGAATTCCACAAAACGGCAAGATGTCAAGACATATTCAGATTGAATCCAATATGTCATTAACAGGTGCTAATGCTGATAAAAGAATTCCATTAACACCAAACCAACAAAAAGTAGCTTTAGCTAAGTTATATAGTTATGTAGTTGGAGGCTCTGTGTCAGGAAATTTACCAGAAGTTATTGAAGATGCCGTTAAAAAAGCTGCTTCTCAATTAAAGAAAGCCGGAAGCAACGGTTTAGTAGTCACAGGAATTCAAGATGTCAATGCTCAAACAGTTGCTCTTGAAATTAATGAATATTTAAATAGTAAAGCTTTTGATAAAGCAACCCCTATAAAAACCAGACAAGGTAGTGATAAAGAAGTGATGACTTTAATTGCTGATATGAAAGCAGGAAAAGTTGGCGCTATCATTATGAGTGGTGTCAATCCATTATATACCTTGCCAAACGCTTCAGATTTTTATGAAGGATTAAAAAACACCGAGTTATCAGTGGCATTTTCAATGAAAGAAGATGAAACATCTTCGGGAACTCAAATCATTGCGGCCGCGCCACATTATTTAGAATCTTGGGGTGATGTTGAAATTAAAAAAGGGCATTATGCTTTAACGCAACCAGCCATTCGTCCATTATTCAATACCAGACAATTTCAAGAGTCTTTATTAAAATGGACAGGAAATGAAAGCACTTATCTTGACTATATCAAAGAAGCTTGGGGAACAAGTATTTTAAATGGTAGTTCTTTCAACCAAGCATTACACGATGGCATGTTTGTAGGGACCATTGCTACTGAAACAACAGATACGACTGAAGCTTCCCAAAATTTAGAAACACCATCATCAGGAGATGCTGCTAGAGCTTTAGCAGATTCTGCTAAATCAAGTGCATTAGAGTTAACATTATATGCCAAAACCGGGTTGGGTGATGGCCAACAAGCCAATAACCCATGGTTACAAGAGTTTCCAGACCCAATAACAAGAACATCTTGGGATAATTACTTAACGGTTTCAAAAGCGGATGCCGATGCTTTAGGATTGGTAAATACCTATGTTTCCAACGGCGCATTAAATGGTAGTTATGCTAATGTTACCGTAAACGGTACTACCATAACAGCTCCTGTGATTATTCAACCAGGACAAGCAAAAGGTTCGGTTGGATTGGCTTTTGGTTACGGAAGAACAAAAGGCTTAAAGCAAGAAATGCAAACAGGTGTAAATGCCTATGCCTTGTATCAAGGATTTAATAATGTTCAGGAAGTAGCCATAGAATTAGCTTCCGGAGAACATGAATTTGCATCAGTTCAATTACAAAATACTTTGATGGGTCGTGGAGACATTATTAAAGAAACAACCCTTGAAATATTCAATACAAAAGATAAAGAACATTGGAATGCCATTCCAACGGTATCTTTAAATCATCAAGAAACACCTGTAACGTCTCCAGAGGTTGATTTATGGGATTCATTCGACCGTTCTATTGGTCATCATTTTAACCTATCAATTGATTTAAATGCTTGTACCGGATGTGGTGCTTGCGTCATTGCATGTCATGCAGAAAACAATGTACCGGTAGTTGGTAAAACGGAAGTAAGAAGAAGTAGAGATATGCATTGGTTGCGTATTGATAGATATTATTCATCAGAAGAAACCTTTGAAGGAGATATTGAGAAAAAGGAAAATTCTGAAGGATGGTTTACTGGAACCAAAACAGCATTAAGGGAAATGGAAAGCGGTGCAGAAAACCCGCAAGTTGTTTTCCAACCTGTTATGTGTCAGCATTGTAACCATGCGCCTTGTGAAACAGTGTGTCCAGTAGCAGCAACATCACATGGTCGTCAAGGTCAAAACCATATGGCTTACAACCGCTGTGTTGGTACCAGATATTGCGCCAATAACTGTCCTTATAAAGTGCGTCGTTTTAACTGGTTCTTATACAATGGAAACGATGAGTTTGATTATCATATGAATGATGATTTAGGACGCATGGTATTAAACCCAGACGTGGTAGTTCGTTCTCGTGGTGTTATGGAAAAATGCTCTATGTGTATTCAAAAAACACAAAAAACCATTTTGGATGCTAAACGCGATGGTCGCCTTATCAAGGATGGGGAATTCCAAACCGCCTGTTCTGCCGCTTGTAGCAACGGAGCCATGGTGTTTGGAGATATTAATGACAAAGAAAGTCAAGTTGCAAAACTTAAAGAAGATAACCGTATGTATCACTTGTTAGAAAGCGTTGGAACAAAACCAAATGTAATGTATCAAACCAAAGTGGTTAATACAACGGAAGCATAATAGATTAATTAAGAAATAATTAAAAAAGGATTATGGCGTCTCATTACGAAGCACCTATTAGAAGACCTTTAGTTACAGGAGAAAAATCATATCACGATGTATCGGTTGATGTGGCAAGACCTGTTGAAGGAAAAGCCAATAAATCTTGGTGGATAGTTTTCTCTATATCACTAGCCGCTTTTCTTTGGGGAATTGGATGTATCATTTATACAATATCAACAGGTATTGGAACTTGGGGTTTAAATAAAACCGTTGGTTGGGCTTGGGATATTACAAACTTTGTTTGGTGGGTAGGAATTGGTCATGCGGGAACACTTATTTCAGCAGTACTTTTATTATTCCGTCAAAAATGGAGAATGGCTATTAACCGCTCAGCGGAAGCTATGACTATTTTCTCTGTTGTCCAAGCTGGTTTATTTCCAATCATCCACATGGGTCGTCCATGGTTAGGATATTGGGTATTACCAATTCCAAACCAATTTGGTTCGTTATGGGTAAACTTTAACTCACCATTACTTTGGGACGTTTTTGCCATTTCAACATATTTATCAGTATCATTAGTTTTCTGGTGGACAGGTTTATTGCCAGATTTTGCCATGATTCGTGATAGAGCCGTTAAACCTTTCCAAAAGAAAATATATTCCTTATTGAGTTTTGGATGGTCTGGAAGAGCAAAAGATTGGCAACGGTTTGAAGAAGTATCCTTAGTACTTGCTGGTTTGGCAACACCATTAGTACTTTCTGTACACACGATAGTATCCTTTGACTTTGCCACATCGGTGATTCCTGGTTGGCATACTACTATTTTCCCGCCTTATTTTGTTGCTGGAGCTGTATTCTCAGGATTTGCTATGGTAAACACACTGCTTATCATTATGAGAAAAGTGTGTAATCTTGAAGATTATATCACGGTTCAACATATTGAACTTATGAACATTGTCATTATGATTACCGGTTCTATTGTTGGAGTAGCTTATATTACGGAGCTGTTCATTGCATGGTATTCTGGTGTTGAGTATGAGCAATACGCTTTCTTAAACAGAGCAACGGGACCTTATTGGTGGGCTTATTTATCCATGATGACTTGTAATGTGTTCTCGCCACAATTCATGTGGTTTAAAAAACTTAGAACAAGTATCATGTTCTCATTTTTCATTAG
Organism: Flavobacteriaceae bacterium CG_4_10_14_3_um_filter_33_47; assembly: GCA_002784145.1. Taxonomy (GTDB): domain Bacteria; phylum Bacteroidota; class Bacteroidia; order Flavobacteriales; family Flavobacteriaceae; genus Yeosuana. Next base: position 51,454 of record PFKE01000069.1, read on the forward strand.
CATTGTGGTGAATATAGGCATGTGGTTTGAGCGTTTTGTTATTATTGTAACCTCGTTACACAGAGATTATTTACCATCATCATGGACGATGTTCTCGCCAACATTTGTTGATATAGGAATATTCATTGGAACCATAGGATTCTTTTTTGTATTATTCTTACTATATTCAAGAACATTTCCTGTAATAGCACAAGCAGAAGTAAAAACCATTTTAAAATCTTCTGGAGAAAAGTATAAGAGACTAAGAGAATCAGGACAAAGTTTAGTAGGAACTGGCGTTGATGCCAGAACTTCTACAAAATATGCTTCAGGTGAAGATGCAAACCAAACAAAAAATAACGAGTAGCATATGGAAACTTCAAAAGTAATTCACGCTATTTATAATGACGATGATGTCTTAATGTCTGCTGTTAAGAAAGTTAAGGCAGAACGATATCATATTGAAGAAATATATACCCCTTTTCCAGTTCACGGGCTAGACAAAGCTATGGGATTAGCACCAACGCGTATCGCTATAGCATCGTTTATTTATGGTTGTATTGGGTTAACGGTTGCCATTATAATGATGAATTTCATCATGATTGAAGACTGGCCTCAAGACATAGGTGGAAAGCCAAGTTTTAGTTATTTAGAAAACATGCCGGCATTTGTGCCTATTATGTTTGAATTAACGGTCTTTTTTGCTGCGCATTTAATGGTGATAACGTTTTATTTAAGAAGTAGAATGTGGCCCTTTAAAAAATCTGAAAACCCTGACCCTAGAACAACGGACGATCATTTTCTGATGGAAATTCCTGTTGATGGCAATGAAGATGCGTTAACAAAGTTATTAAAAGAATCAGGCGCCGTAGAGATTAATTTAATTGATAAAGCCCATTAATGAATTATATGAAAAGCTTAATTAAAATAACAGGATTATTAGTGGTTATCATATCACTTGCATCATGCAAAAAAGATACCGCACCTAATTATCAATTCATGCCTAACATGTACCTGCCTGTAGGTTATGAAACCTATGGAGAAGCGGCCTTTAAAGATGGTATTGAAGCACAATTAACTGTGGATGGAAGCATAGCAAGAGGACACAGTCTTTTTGAATATGAAAACTCTACCGAAGGATATCAATTAGCTAAAGAAACCTTGAAAAATCCTTTAGATTCCACACAAATAAATATGGTTAAAACCAAAGTGTTGTATGATATTTATTGTGGTATATGCCATGGAACAAAAGGTGACGGACAAGGAAATCTTGTAACACGAGAAAAAATACTAGGGGTTCCTAGATATGATGATGCCGGTAGAGCCATCAATGAAGGCAGTATTTACCATACCATTTACTACGGTAAAAATGCGATGGGTTCATACGCAAGCCAGCTAAACGAAAAAGAACGTTGGGAAGTAGTATCCTATGTGCTTAAATTAAAAGCAGATTTAGAAAAGTAAGATTATATTAGATATGTATACATTTTCAAATAAATTAAGAACATTTTCTTTCGCTCTGATAATTCTAGGGTTGCTAGGTGTTGGATATGGTTTTATGACATCTCATAAATCTTTAGAAGAAGTTAAAACAATGTTGACCGAAGAAGCTTCAACTCATGGCGGAAGTCATGAAGCAGCTGCAACACATGGTATATCCAAAGATTCTCATAGCAATACCACGCATGAAGTAAGTGAAGAAGATGCACATGCAGAACACGTTCAACATCAAATAGCTAACAGACCTTGGTCTGCACTGTATGTAGCAGCCTTTTTCTTTATGATGATTTCCTTAGGCATATTAGCGTTTTATGCCATTCAAATCGCTTCTCAAGCAGGTTGGTCTCCAGTATTGTTTAGAGTTATGGAAGGAATGACGTCTTATTTGTTGCCCGGAGCATTAATTGTTCTAGGAATAGCGGCCGCATCTCATTACATAGGACATAACAACATTTTTATGTGGATGGATCCGGAAGTAACCAACCCTGAAAGTGAACATTATGATAAATTAATTGATGGTAAATCATCATTCTTAAATGTGCCTTGGTTTATTATTAGAGGACTAATTTTTATTGCTGGATGGAGTTTATACCGTCATTTTTCCCGTAAATTTTCTATAGCACAAGATACGGCGGAAGATAGTAGTAACTTCAAAAAAGCATTTCGTATTGCTGCAGGATTTTTAGTATTCTTTATTTATACAGAATCTATGATGTCTTGGGATTGGATTATGAGTGTAGACCCACACTGGTTCAGCACCTTATTTGGCTGGTATGTGTTTGCAAGCATGTTTGTTAGTGGTATTACCGTACTATCATTAATAACGATTTACTTAAAATCTAGAAATTATTTAGAATTTGTAAATGAAAACCATTTGCATGACGTTGCTAAATTTATGTTCGCCTTTAGTATTTTCTGGACCTATTTATGGTTCTCTCAGTTTATGTTAATCTGGTATTCAAACATACCTGAAGAGGTAACTTATTTTGTAACACGATTTAGCGATTATAAATTACCTTTCCTTGGAATGGTAGTTATGAATTTTGTGTTTCCAATATTAATGCTAATGAATGCTGATTATAAACGAATTCCTTGGTTTGTTGTCATGACAGGATTAGTCATATTAGTTGGACATTATATAGATATTTTTGTTATGATTATGCCTGCAACTGTTGGAGACCGATGGTTTATAGGAATTCCAGAAATAAGTTCTATTTTACTTTTTGCTGGATTATTTATATTAGTTGTATTTACGGCTTTAACAAAAGCACCATTACTTGTAAAAGGATATCCTTTTAGAAAAGAAAGCGAACATTTTCATTATTAATTAAGAAATAAATAAAGACGAACGATACCAATGACTGCTTTATTAACCATATTAGTTTTAGTATTTATTTTAGTTGCCATTTGGCAAATGGTAAAGATTTTTGACTTAGCTCAAGCTAAAGTTGAAAATTCTCAGATTGCTACAGATAACGACAACAGAATAAATGGCTATTTAATGATAAGCTTTTTAGCTTTCATATATATCATCACCATTGTGTCCTTTGTTAAATGGGGAGATTTGCCACTTTTATCAAATTCAGCCTCAGAACACGGTCCGCAAATTGATAATTTAATGATTATTTCATTAACCATTATTTTTATTGTACAAACGGTAACCCAATTTTTGCTTCATTATTTTGCTTTTAAATATAAAGGTGAAAAAGGAAGAAAGGCCTTGTTTTTTGCAGACAACAATAAATTAGAAACTATTTGGACCATCATTCCTGTCATTGTGCTAGCAGGATTAATTATTTATGGTTTAAGTACTTGGATAAATATTATGGGTGTTGACGAATCTGATGACCCATTGGTTGTTGAATTGTATGCACAACAATTTAACTGGAAAGCCCGGTATGCAGGAGAAGACAATACCTTAGGAAAAGCCAATGTACGTTTAATTGATTTCGACAGAGCAAACATTTTAGGCCTAGACGAAGCCGACCCAAATGCTCAAGATGACGTTATCACAACAGAATTACATTTACCAGTAGGAAAACCAGTATTATTTAAAATGCGTTCTCAAGATGTACTACATTCTGCTTATATGCCACATTTTAGAGCCCAAATGAACTGTGTTCCCGGTATGATAACTCAATTTGGATTTACACCTACGGTTACCACCGCTGAAATGCGCTTAACGCCTGAGATGACTGATAAAGTTGTAAATATTAATAACATTAGAGTTGAAAAAAGCAAAGAATTGATTGCTAACGGAGAACCGGCTTTAGATCGATATGAGTTTGACTATTTGTTGTTATGCAATAAAATTTGCGGCAAATCACATTACAACATGCAAATGAAAATAATAGTAGAAACTCAAGAAGAATATAATGCTTGGATGAAAGAGCAAAAAGTATTCAAAAACTCTCTAATTAATTAAATTTAAAAAGATAAATACGAAATAAGATTATGTCAGCACACGAAGATACTCACGCTCACGAAGACCATGGACATCATCATAAGGAAACTTTTGTAACTAAATACATATTTAGTCAAGATCATAAAATGATTGCCAGACAGTACCTTATTACAGGGACTATTATGGGAGTTATTGGTGTTTTTATGTCTATGATGTTTCGTATTCAATTAGCTTGGCCAGAGAAACCTAATGTTTTGTTTGAAGCATTTTTAGGTAAATGGGCGCCAAATGGCGTGATGGATGCCGATATTTATTTAGCCCTAGTCACGATTCATGGAACCATTATGGTGTTCTTTGTACTGACTGCTGGATTAAGCGGAACGTTTAGCAACTTGTTAATTCCATTGCAGATTGGTGCAAGAGATATGGCTTCAGGATTTTTAAACATGGTATCCTATTGGTTATTTTTCCTTTCTAGTGTTATCATGGTTATTTCATTGTTTGTACAAGCCGGACCTGCTGCTGCTGGTTGGACAGTCTATCCACCATTGAGTGCATTGCCTATGGCTCAAGGAGGTTCTGGTATGGGGATGACGCTTTGGCTGGTATCTATGGCAATTTTTATTGCTTCGTCGTTACTGGGTTCTTTAAATTATATTGTCACTGTTATCAATTTACGTACAAAGGGCATGTCAATGACAAGATTGCCATTAACCATCTGGGCGTTTTTTGTGACAGCTATTATTGGAGTTATATCGTTTCCAGTGCTATTATCTGCGGCTTTGTTATTAATTATGGATAGAAGTTTTGGAACATCATTCTTCTTATCTGATATTTTTATTCAAGGAGAGGTTTTACACTATCAAGGTGGTTCACCGGTATTGTTTGAACATCTTTTTTGGTTTTTAGGTCACCCAGAAGTATATATCGTATTATTGCCAGCGTTAGGAATAACCTCTGAAGTTATTGCAACAAACTCACGTAAACCAATTTTTGGCTACAGAGCCATGGTTGCTTCCATTTTGGCTATTGCGTTTTTATCAACCATCGTTTGGGGCCATCACATGTTCGTTTCAGGGATGAATCCATTCTTAGGATCTGTATTTACGTTTACAACACTATTAATTGCCATACCATCTGCGGTAAAAGCATTCAACTATATAACAACCTTATGGAAAGGAAATTTGCAAATGAATCCTGCCATGTTGTTTTCAATAGGATTGGTTTCTACCTTTATTACTGGCGGACTTACAGGAATTATTCTTGGAGATAGTGCATTAGACATTAATGTACATGACACTTATTTTGTCGTGGCACATTTCCACTTAGTAATGGGTATTTCTGCCTTATATGGTATGTTTGCTGGTATTTATCATTGGTTCCCTAGAATGTTTGGTCGCATGTTAAATAAGAATTTAGGTTATATCCATTTTTGGGTCACAGCTATTTGTGCTTATGGGGTGTTCTTTCCAATGCATTTCATTGGAATGGCAGGATTGCCAAGACGTTATTACACCAATAGCAACTTCCCGTTGTTTGATGATTTAGCTAATGTTAATGTCATCATTACCCTCTTTGCATTAGTCGGTGGGGTTTTCCAGTTAGTTTTTCTATGGAACTTCTTCTCAAGTATGTTTTATGGTAAAAAAGCAGAACAGAATCCATGGAGGTCTAATACCTTAGAATGGACAGCACCCGTTGAACATATTCACGGAAACTGGCCTGGTGAAATACCACATGTGTATCGTTGGTCATACGACTATAGTAAACCAGGACATGATGAAGACTTTGTACCACAAAATATTCCTTTAAAAGAAGGAGAAGAAGAGCTTCAGCATTAACATATTAACTTTTTTATAGATTCAAAAGCCCATTTTTAATGGGCTTTTGTTGTTTTTGTAGGTTTTTTCAAAAAATATTTAATAAAATCCGATGAAATACAAATAAATTCGTTAAATTGCGCAAGTTTAGAAAATTATGTTAAAATTATTGTGATTTATAACAATCGTTTTTTCGTAATAACTAATGTAACCAATGAACCAAATCTATGAAAACAAAATCCCTTTTTAAGCATGTGTTAAAATATACTGCTTATAGTTTTGTCTTTTTTTGGACTGCATTTTCTGTAAATGCACAATGTCCAACGATTACTGATCCCACGCCTCCACCAATTTGTGATGCATCAGGTTTTACATTTAATAATTTAAATGCTTTTGCAACAGACAATGGAAACGGAATTGCTTGGTATAGCGCACCTACTGGAGGAAGCGCATTAAGCTCTTTACAGTTAGTTTCAGAAGGTGTTTACTATGTTGATGATCTTTCTGGTTCTTGTGGAGCAAGAGCCTCTGTAACCATTGACTTTCAAGTTAATAAATCTGGTCAAAATTTAGATGGCGTATATTGTAGTAATGAAAATGCTACCATACAAACGTATATAGATGATGTGCTTTTGCCTAACATTCCCTCTGGAGGTTCTGTTGAAGTTTATAATGACTTTGATTTAACAGATTTAGCAAGTACTTTAGATTTCCTTCCAACTGGGGCTAACAACTATTTTATAGTATTTGTAGACAACCTTGGTTGTAAAAGTCAAACAGAAATAGGAACAACAGCCATTTTTAGTGCTCCAGCCGATCCAACGCCAACAACGCCTCAATTATTTTGCTCAGATGCAAATCCTACCATCACAGATTTAGATGCTGGTACTTTGGCGTCAGTTAGTTGGTATCAAAATATAGATGGTGGTGGAAACCCAATTCCTCCAGCATTATCCTTGTCAACAGCTTTAGTCAATGGAAATACCTATTATGTACAAGTTGATGATGTTTTCTGTGATAGTCATGCCATTCCGGTTACGGTTACCATAGATGATCCAAATGAGCCTGGCTTATCAGGGAGTTTAGAATATTGTCAAGATAACGTTCTAACTAGTGATTTTGATTTGTTCAATGAACTTGGAGGCACACCAGATACTACGGGAATTTGGACAGGACCACTAACAACAACTAATGGTTTTCAAGGAACGGTTAATATTTCAACCTTAACAACACCTGGGGTCTTTACCTTTGTATATACAGTTCCATCCAATGGCGTTTGCTCTGAAAGTAGTGCAAATGTTGTTATAACGATTTATGAAACATTTTCTTCCGGAATCGTGTCTGCTATAAATCCTGCCTCCTATTGTGAGTCTGGATTACCTTCAGCATTTGATTTATTTAGTCTGATTGATAATGAAGATTTAAATGGACAATGGACAGAAGGAACTTTAAGCTCTGACCCGATAATAACATCTCCAATAGATTTATCGACATTAACACCGGGAACCTATAATTTTACATATACACAGAATTTGTTACCAAATCCTTGTCCTGAAGAATCTACAACCGTTCAAGTCATTGTTTTGGCAGACCCAAATGCAGGACTTGCTGTTAATCAAACATTTTGTGAAAATGATTTAGTAGCAAATTCTCCTTTTGATTTATTTAATGCTTTAAATGGGTCTCAAGATAATAATGGTGGAACTTGGACAGATTCAAGCAATACTACCATTTCTAACATTATAGATATAACGGCTTTTAATATAGCAGGTAGTCCATATCAATTTACATATACCATATCCAATGGAACATGTGAAGATTCAGAAACGATTTCAATTACCATTGAACCTGCGCCAGAATCTGGAAATGCTTTAGCACCGTTTGAAGTTTGTGAAGAAGATACAGCTACAAGTTCACCATTTAATTTGTTCACCTTATTGGATGGTACACAAGACACCAATGGAACTTGGTATGAAGGTATAGATACATCAGGAGTTGTAGTGACTAATCCTGTTGATATTTCAAGTTTAACAGATGGAACTTACAATTACACCTATTCAGTACCACCAATTGGTACTTGTACAGATGTTGATGTTACGGTTCAAATTATGGTGCATCCTCAACCTAATACAGGAACACCAACATTAGCAATATTTTGTGAAAATGATTTAGCGGCAAATTCGCCATTAGATTTATTCGGACAATTAATAGGAAATGATTTAGGAGGAACTTGGGCAGATGATAATACATCTGGAGCATTAACAGGAAGCAACGTAGATTTAACTGTTTTAACGGTTGGAACATATGGTTTTACTTATAGTTTAACAAATACTTTTGGTTGTACCAACAGCACAACAGTAACAGTAACTGTTGAACCTGCTCCAGAATCTGGAATAGCTAATGCGCCAGCAACATTTTGTATTTCTGAAATTACAACAGCTCAAACCTATAATTTATTTGACTTACTTGAAGGAGAAGACCAAACAGGTATTTGGAGTGATGATGATGCAACAGGTGCTTTAAGTGGGAATTTATTAACACTTGATGGGCTCTCAACTGGGTCTTATAACTTCACGTATGATGTGAATGCTATTGGAACATGTGATGATGTTTTAGTGTCAGTTATGGTCATTATTAATGATGCTTTAGCGCCAACAGGTTTGGCTTCACAAGAGTTTTGTGACACAGCAACAGTCGCCAATTTGGTTGCCACAGGAAATAATATTCAATGGTATGACGATGCTATAGGTGGTTCTCCATTAGCTAATACGGTTGGGTTAGTGGATGGGGAAACCTATTATGCCACTCAAATCGATATAATTAATGGATGTGAATCATCCGTGCGTTTTGAAGTTATTGCCACAATTTATCAATCACCAAATTCAGGTAATTTTAGTGCAACACCAATTTCAGCATGTAATGATAATAACGCCATCGATTTATTTAATGGATTAGATGGAACTCAAGATGCTGGAGGTATTTGGCAAGATACCGATGGAACAGGAGCTTTAACAGGGAATATTTTTGATGCTTCAGGAATGACTCCTGGAACCTATCAATTCACCTATTATGTTACAGCAAATGCTCCTTGTATAGATTCAAGTACAACAATAACAGTAACCATTGATGCACCATTAAATGCTGGTTCTGATGCTGTTTTAGATGTTTGTAGTGATGAGGTAACAACCGATTTATTCACATTAATTGGAAGTGCAGACGCAGGAGGAATCTGGTCACCAGCCTTAGCCAGTGGTACAGGTGTTTTTGACCCATTAGTGGATCCTTCAGGAACCTATACCTACACATTAACAAATGCCTGTGGCACAGATTCAAGTGATGTGGTTGTAACAGTAACTCAAGCTCCTAATGCTGGATCTGATAACGCCATTTCAATGTGTGTCATTGATGCCACCATAGATTTATTTACACAATTATTAGGAACACCAGATTCTGGTGGAATATGGTCGCCAGCGTTAACTAGCGGAACAGGTGTTTTTGATCCTGCTATGGATGCTCCTGGAGTTTATACATATTTAGTGGCTTCAGTTTTACCATGCAGAGCAGATCCAAGTTCTCAAATTACTGTGACGGTTAACGACAGTTCTGCACCTTCAGTTGTAGAACCCAACCCAACATTCTGTTTGGTTGATAATCCCACAGTTGCC
>PFKE01000007.1 GCA_002784145.1 Flavobacteriaceae bacterium CG_4_10_14_3_um_filter_33_47
AAATCAGGACTCTATGCGTTTTTATTTATAACTTCTGCTGTCTTTGCGCAAGAGCAACTTTCACTTAATCAATGCTACCAATGGTTAGATAAAAACTATCCCATGGTGAAACAACGTGAACTATTTGAAAAACAAAACAGTATTGATTCACAGATTATAACCAATAAAACCCTACCTCAATTAAATTTAGAAGCTCAAGCAACCTATCAATCTGAGGTTACACAAGTTCCCATACCAAATACAGGCATTGACCCATTAAACAAAGATCAATATAGAGCAACAGCCACTTTAAATCAGCTTATTTATAACGATGGGTTCATAAATGCTTCATTAGAAGCCAAATCAGCCCATTTAAAAACTCAAAAAAAGCAAATCGAAGTCAATTTGTATGCATTAAAAAAGGAAGTAAATCAGCTTTATTTCTCCATTTTATTGTTACAAGAAAAAAAGGCCTTGTTAAATGCGAAAAAAGATCAATTAAATTCAAGAATTAGTGAAGTAAAATCCGGTATTGAGTATGGTGTTATTTTACCAGCCTCAGATAAAGTTCTTGAAGCAGAATTAATAAAAATCCAACAGCAATTTGACGAGATTGGTTTTAATAAAAAAAGCATGCTCAATACCCTTTCATCGCTTATTGGATTTGATTTAAATGATGATATTATTCTTGAAAATCCTCATCTCGAAGTTGCTATTTCTAATCAAATAAATCGCCCTGAAATTGATTTATTCAATCTTAAAAAGGAAGAAATTCAAGCCAATGAACAGTTACTATCCAAACAAAAAGCACCAAAACTTTTTGGGTTTGCAACCGGTGGCTATGGAAATCCAGGACTAAATATGTTAGATAATTCATTTACAGGTTTTTACACAGTTGGATTAAAGCTTAACTGGAATGTTTTTGATTGGAATTCTAACAAAAAAGAACGACAATCTTTATCCATTAATAAGGATATTATTGACAATGAAACCGAAATTTTTAATCTGAATACCAATATGGAGTTAAGACAACAAGAATTAGAAATGAAAAAGATTGAAACCTTTATTGCTTCAGACAGTAACATTATAGCATTACGAAAAGACGTGTTACAATCGGCAGAATCTCAATTAAAAAATGGGGTGATTACTTCTTCAGCTTATATAACAGAATTAACCCATTTATTTGAAGATGAAAACAATTTAAAAACACATATCATTCAATTATTATTAGTAAAAGCAAATTATAATATAAATAAAGGGCAATAAAACATGATAACAATTAAACACTTAGCAATCTCAGGAATTGTTGCAACTACCCTATTTTCCTGTGGAAATGGGAATGACAAAGCAGATGGATACGGAAATTTTGAAGCTATAGAAACAACTATTTCGGCAGAAAATAATGGAAAATTAATGAAATTTGATCTTAATGAAGGTGATCAATTGGATAAAGACCAATTTATAGGTTACATCGATACGATTCCATTAGACTTAAAACGCAAGCAATTAGAAGTATCTAAAGCTTTGATTAGTTCAAAATCTAAAGGTGTTCTCTCTCAAATTAATGTGTTAAACGCTCAATTAAAAACAGTAAGTACCAATAAAAAACGCGCTGAAAACCTATTAAAAGATAATGCAGGAACGCAAAAACAATTGGATGATGTTACTGGAGAAATGAATGTTATTAAAAACCAAATAAGAAGTGTGGAAATTCAAAATGCGCCTGTTGTCAATGAACTTAAAAGTATTGATATTCAGTTACAACAAATTGAAGATCAAATACAAAAAAGTAAAATAATTAATCCAATTAAAGGAACGGTTTTAACCAAATACGCCGAACCTAACGAGATTGTCTCTTTTGGGAAACCACTCTACAAAATCGCCAATTTAGGCATCATGCAATTACGTGTTTATATAAGCGAAACGCAATTAGCAACCATTAAAATAGGTCAAGAAGTTGCTGTAAAAATCGATGATGCAGACACTATTAAAACCTATAAAGGCACCATTAGTTGGATTGCTTCGGAAGCCGAATTTACACCGAAAATAATTCAAACCAAGGAAGAACGTGTGGCTTTAGTTTATGCTGCCAAAATAGATGTAACCAATGATGGAAGTCTTAAAATAGGCATGCCAGCAGAATTATGGATAAACCATTAACATACTTTTAAATTAACATAATATGAAAAAATTACTTTTAACAATCTCCTCAATGATACTGATTCTTTCAAGCTGCAATAACGGTAAGAAAGAAAATCAAACAACCAAACATGATACTCATAAAACAACACCAGTAAATTCTGTTTTTAATAACAAATGGATGGATACCATTCAATTGGATAATGGTTCTAAATGGTTAGCTAATATGGAAACTACAAAAGCGGTTCAACAAATGAAAGATATCCTAAAAACACTACCTACCAATACATTAGACGAGTTCCAGAATTTAGCACTAGAGCTTTCTCAAGCAAAAAATCAAGTCATAAAAGAATGCACCATGAAAGGACCATCACATGATAATTTACATGTGTGGTTACTTCCTTTAATGGAAAAAATTGATGCACTTACAGAAACTAAAACCCTAGAAGAAGCTAAATTAATCAAAGACAGAATCGCTGAGAATGTTCATGCGTATGATATCTATTTTAAATAACATTTAAAAAAACTAACATTATGGAAAAACATATTTACAACGTCGACATAGCCTGGAAACAAGATCGAAAAGGCATTATGTGCTCACCAGAATTAAAAAAAGACACCAGCAATGAAATGAACTGCATTGAGGTTGCTACACCACCAGAATTTGAAAAAGGAATGCCCAATATTTGGTCGCCAGAACATTTATTTACGGCTGCGGTAAGCAGTTGTTTAATGACCACTTTTTTAGCAATCTCTGAATATTCTAAGTTTGAATTTATCAGTTTTAAATGCCACTCAAAAGGAATTTTGGATAAAGTTGACGGAAAGTTTGTTATGACTGAAGTACAATTGTTTCCAGAGGTTTTTATATACGATGAAAATCAACGAGAGCGTGCTTTAAAAATTCTTGAGAAATCTGAAAAGGCTTGTTTAATATCCAATTCAATCACATCAAAAGTTACCATGGAATCCACTATAACGGTTCAAAATTAGGATTTTGTGGGCATTTCGGTAACTCATATTAGCAAATCTTATAAAAACGTAAAGGCCTTACAGGACATATCTTTTGAGGTAAAATCAGGCGAGATTTTTGGACTCATTGGGCCAGATGGCGCGGGTAAAACAACCTTGTTTAGAATTTTAACCACACTTTTAATAGCCAATGAAGGTTCGGCTACCGTTGCGGGTTTTGATGTGGTTGAAGATTATAAAAAAATTCGCAACAGTGTTGGTTATATGCCCGGGAAATTTTCATTGTATCAAGACTTAACAGTTGAAGAAAACCTGAACTTTTTCGCAACTATTTTCGGGACAACTATTGAAGAAAACTACGATTTAATAAAGGAGATATACGTTCAAATTGAACCTTTTAAAAATCGTAGAGCTGGAAAACTGTCTGGTGGAATGAAGCAAAAATTGGCCTTATGCTGTGCATTAATCCATAAGCCTAAAGTGTTGTTTTTAGATGAACCAACCACAGGAGTAGATCCAGTGTCTCGCAAAGAATTTTGGGACATGCTAAAACGCCTGCAACAAAAAAACATCACCATTTTAGTGTCTACACCTTATATGGATGAGGCTGCTCTTTGTGACCGAATTGCACTCATACAACATGGGAAAATTATGGAGATTGATACACCTGAAGCTATTGTAAAACATTATCCAAAACAAATTTATAATGTACGTGCCAATAACATGTATCAACTCATTACTAGTTTAAATAGCTATGAACACAAGCATAGCGTATATCCGTTTGGTGAATTTGTGCACTATACAGATACTAGGGCAGATTTTAACCCGAACGTTTTAGCACAGTATTTAGAATCTAATAATCTATCGAAGGTAGAAATTGCTAAAACAGTAGCTACTATTGAAGATACTTTTATGGAATTAGCAAAATAATGAACAACAACAAAGTCATACAAGTAGAAGGATTAACCAAAATATTTGGAGATTTTACAGCTGTAAACGCCATTACGTTTGACGTTGAAAAAGGTGAAATATTTGGTTTTTTAGGAGCCAATGGCGCAGGTAAAACCACAGCTATGAAAATGTTGATTGGAATTTCAAACCCTACCTCTGGAAAAGCCCAAGTTGCAGGTTTTGATGTGTTTACCCATGCCGAAGATATCAAGAAGAACATTGGTTATATGAGCCAGAAATTCGCATTGTACGACGATTTAACGGTTAAAGAAAACATTACGTTTTTTGGTGGCATTTATGGATTATCGAGAAAACGAATCAAAGAAAAATCAGCAGTTTTAATTGCAGAATTAGGATTGGAGAAGGTTGCGAATAAACTAGTAGGTTCCTTACCATTAGGCTGGAAGCAAAAACTGTCCTTTTCTGTGTCTTTGCTTCACAATCCTAAAATTGTGTTTTTAGATGAACCAACAGGAGGCGTTGACCCAATTACCAGACGCCAGTTTTGGGAAATGATATACAAAGCAGCCGACCAAGGAACCACCGTTTTTGTAACCACGCATTATATGGATGAAGCCGAGTATTGCAATCGAGTGTCTATTATGGTGAATGGTAAAATAGAAGCTTTAGATACACCAAAAAAACTGAAAGAGCAGTTTAAAGCCAATACTATGAACGATGTGTTTTTAAAATTGGCAAGAGGATAAAAAAATGTCCCGCAGATTTCGCAAATGCTCGAAGAAAAAAGTAGAATTTGCGCCTATCTGTGTCATCTGCATGAACTAAAAAAAAAAATAGATATATGAAGCAATTATCAGAAAACGACATATCCTACCTTATAAGAGGAGCCATTTTTAAAATTTACAATGAATTAGGTCCTGGTTTGTTAGAATCAGTATATGAAAATGTTTTAATGTATGTATTACAAAAACAAGGGTTATCAGTTAAAAAGTAAGTGCCCCTACCAGTATTTTATGACGGTATTGAATTAGAAATAGGATTTAGATTGGATTTATTAGTAAATAATAAAGTGATAATCGAAATCAAATCGGTAGAAACATTGTCAAAAGTACACCATAAACAAGTTCTAACTTATTTAAAGATTTCAGAATTGAAGTTAGGCATTTTAGTGAATTTTAATGTAGATGATATAGCAAAAGGCATTTTCAGAAAAGTAAACGGATTATAACAATAAAAATCTGCGCTAATCTGCGTAATCCGCGGGAACTAAAAAAATAAACTTCCCGAGATTTCGCAGATGTTCGCAGAGAAAAAACATCAGAGCTAACTTGCTTAAACCTTGGGAAAATAAAATATAAATGAAACGTTTTATAGGCTTTATTAAAAAGGAATTCTACCATATATTTAGAGATAGACGCTCGCTGTTTATCCTCTTCGGAATGCCCATTGCACAAATTTTATTGTTTGGCTTTGCTATTACTAACGAAATCAATAATGTGGACATTGCTATTTTAGATCATTCCAAAGATGCCACTACCAAAGAAATCATCAACAAAATTGCTGCATCAAAATATTTCAGTATCAAACAAATGGTGAATCGTGAAGCAGATATCGCTTCAGTTTTTAAAAAAGGCGAGGTTAAAGCAGTTCTGAATTTTGAAAAGGATTTCAGTAAAAATCTCATAAAAGAACACAAAGCCACGATTCAAATTATTACAGATGCTACAGATCCAAATACTGCAAATACCATAAGTAATTATGTAAATGCCATTCTTCAGAAGTATCAAAAAGAATTAAACAAAGACAT